>JAOAPO010000243.1 GCA_025462945.1 Bryobacterales bacterium | reverse complement strand
GCTGGTGATATTGGCAATTTGCCCGAACGGTCGGACGCGGCCTTTCGCCCATGTGGCTGACGTATCCCAGACTGCGTACGGGCTGCGATTGAGCCGGCTTATCGCGCCGATCCGGGTTCGCGCAGCGATGGTGCCCCTCAGCATGCCCCGCCACTCCGCCACGCCCGACTGCACCGGGTAGTTGAACGTGTACTTGCTCAGCAGTACATCCTGCCCCGCGCGAACCCCATGCAGGCCGGTGAGGCCGAGGCGCACCGTCTGGCCCCTGCGCGGCTGAAATTCGCCGGATGCCTCGACGCCCGTGAAGTTCAACTGGTCGAAATTGGTGGCCTGCCAAAGGTCAGCAGGTGTGGCGCGAACGTAGTCGATCACGTTGCGATCGCGGCGATGGAAGACGGTGACTGCGGCGCGAATGCCTTCGTGAATGTAGGCGTCGAGCCCAGCTTCGTAATTCGTCGCCGTTTCATGTTTCAGATTTGGATTGCCGCGATTTGCCGGATCAGAGTAATACAAATCCGTATAAGTGGGAAGCCGAAAAGCGCGGCTCACGGACGCCCGCAGTTTCATGCGCGGATTCAGCCAGGCGGCACCGCTAAGAGATGGACTGGTAGCGACCTGGCCAGAGCCATAGATCTCTTCCCGGATCCCTGCCGAAAGTGAAAAGCGCTTGAGAGCGCGGAGATCGTAGAACACGTAGCCACTGCCGCGCTTCCGATTGCGAATGCCCAGGTTGGTGCTCTGGATGGCTTCGCTCAGACCCTCCCCGCCATAGCTGAGAACTGCGTGGCCGGGCAGATTGTCATGGCGGCGCAGATTGCCCTGCCAGCTATCGAGCAGATGGCGGTTTGTGTAGATCTGCGGCGAGTAGCGGTACAGAACGAAGAGATCGGTGTGGCGACGATAAGCGAGCCCAATCTCCGTCTTGTTGCCGAGATGTTGGTGCAGCGAACCGAACCACGTCTTCGCGCGTTCCCAGGAAGGGTACGCCCCGTAGAACTGATCCGCGCCGAACGGCCTGTCGCTGTACGCGAGAAGGAGACTGCCGGAGCCGGGCTTGATGCGGAAGCCTGTCAGAGAGCTGATCGCCAGGTTGCGATAGTCGCGATTCGCCTGAAAGCCGCGCGTGAAGTCGCGGGCGAAATCGACTTCTTCGCTCCAGAGCTTGCCGCCCGTCGACGCTGAAGCGTGCTGCTGGTTGGCGCCGTAACTGCCGCCGGCACCGAGGATTCGAAATTCCGGCGTTTCGAAGGTGCGCGTCCGAATGTTGACCACCCCGCCGATGGCGTCAGAGCCGTAGAGCGTAGAGCCGGAACCTTTGAGGACCTCAACCGACCTGATGGCTTCCAGCGGCAGCGGCGCATCGAGATGGAAATGACCCGTCTGCGCGTCATTGATGCGCATGCCATCCAACAGCACCAGCGTCTGTCCATAGCTGGCGCCGCGAATCGAGAGGTCGCCGATGAAGCCGCCCGGCGAGCGCTGCAGCAGGCTGAGCGAAGGATCGAGCTGTAAAAGGCTGAACCACGAATCGTAGAGGGAGCGTTCGGTGCGGGGCAGCGCGATCGAGGTTACGTTCCGGTCGGCCTCATCGAGAGGCGTCGGTTCGGAGTAGCCGGTGACCACCACCGTTTCATGCACGGCAGGAGCCTGTTGCGCAGGCAGGAGTGAGATAAACGTAAGGTGTGCCGCGAGCAGCACACCAATTCTGATTTTCATTGGAACCTACTATTGTCACTGATGCGTTTCCCGGTTGATGTCTGGACGATCTCGCTGGATGACTCGAACCAGAAGCTGCTTTCGGAGGATGAAGCCGTGCGCGCGGCTCGATTTCATTTCGAACAGGATCGTCTGCGATGGACTGCCGCGCGATCGACTCTTCGTCTGGTGCTTGCGAAGTATCTCACCATAAGCGCTGAAGCTTTGGTCTTTACGAAGGGCGCGCACGGAAAGCCTGCCGTGGATGGCGTCGAGTTCAACATCTCGCACTCGCACGGCTGGGCCATGATTGCCGTTTCAAAGACGGCGCCAGTTGGTGTGGATCTTGAACAGATTCGCGAGCGCGTCGATATGGCGAGGCTTCTTGCGCGGCTTCACGAAGCCGACCTGCCAACGGAACGCGAGGCATTGTTTCAACGATGGACCGAGCGTGAGGCGCGGACGAAAGCCGCCGGTTCACCTCTGATGGAACGGCCTGCCGATGACATCGCTGCTGTTGCGCTGAATGCTCCACCGGGCTTTGCGGCATCGGTCGCACTGGTTGGCGCGATCCCTGAACCACGCTACTGCGGCAGCCTGTAGAAACTGCCGCCGACAGAGCGCATCACAGCGCCCCATAATGCCTTGCCAAGCTCCGGCAACTCTTCCATGTGCACCGGGATCGACTGCACATGCAGGCCGGCCATCTCATCTTCGATGCCAGGTCCGGCAACCACGCGCTGCGGCGGCGAATGTGGATTGCGCGGATTCGCCGCCGAGTTATCGTAGACGAACTCCATCTGAATGGTGGTATCCGCGGGCAGGCGGATTGGCGTCTGGTAACGGAACTGATCCTGCCAGTTGAAGTCCCAGTTCCTGATGTTGAGAAGCCACTGTTTGCGGCCGTTGGGCAGTATGGCCCAGCCTCGCATCTCTCGACAGAGCAGGTGAGCATGAGGGATGATGCCGATCGCATCCACTGCAATGGGAATGGTGAACTGCTGCTTGACCACGTAATGCGCATCGCCCGCCGGTATGTCGATGATTCGCGATGCGAGTCCGACATCGACTACACGTCGGGTGGGCGCTCTGTCTGAGAAGTAAAGGCCAACGCTCCACCGCTCATGCTCTTCCTTCCCGGTTGGATGGTAGTGAACCTGAGCCACCAGGCGCGAACCCTGCGCAACAGGGATTGCGGCATCGAGCGGCATCTGGATCGGAGCGTTGCCCGGCGACCAGCCGCCGAGACCCTGCGTCGGCAGCAACCCGATCGTTCCGAAGCAGGAATAGCTCGGCCGGCGCACGATACGGCTGGCATCGGTAAACATGAGTGCATGATGGACCACGCGCCTGTTGGAGGGGCGGAACTCGGCGGTGCGCACGAACTTGTCCGCAGGCAGGTTCATTGGAACCACGAAGCATTGATAAACGTCAGCACCTTCGGCGGGTACCGTGAACGGCTCTGGCAGATCGACTACAAGATCGGGTTTGCCGAGTTGCCAGCTGTCGGCAGTGGGGAAGACGGGCGGCTTCGGGGCTGGCGCTGAACCTTCCGGAGCACCGGCGGCAGCCCAGCGTTCCAGAATTTTTATCTCCTTCTCACTCATTCGCCGGTCGTTTTGAAAGTGGACGAAGCCGGGTTCGGGCTGCCACGGTGGCATTTGGCGGGCGCGTGTCACGGTTGCGATCAGTTTCGCTTTGCTGCGGGCATCTGCGAAAGTCACGAGCGGGAACGGAGCTACTTCGCCGTCATGATGGCAACCCGCGCATCGGGCATGCAGAACGGGTGCGACATCGCGATTGAACGTTTGGCCATCAGAATTCGCTGCGAAGCAAAGTGCGAGAGCAACGCAGGCTTTTCCTTTGAACACGCCCCATTCTCGCAAGTGGGCAACAACCTGCGAGGGGAATGTCAAGCGTACAGCAGCGCAACCTGAAACATACAAACGGTCCACGTCACTATCTGTTGACAAAAGGGGTGCTGTACAGGCGAAAGATTCCGTGGTACTAATGAGGTGTAGCGACGAAACCCGCAGCGCATCCTGCGCTAACGGCATTCAAAAAGTTCCTTCTGAAGGCTACTCTGCAAGTTCTTAAAATCAGCGCCAGGGCTCCCCGTCCATTCCAGGCGCGTCAAAAATAGAAATGGAGTTTGTTCTTAGTGGACTCCGATCGTAAATACAGACAACGCGGCTATAGCGATAGCCCTCCTTCCAATAACGGAAACAAAGACCGTAGCGGCGACGGCTACAAGCCCAAACCGTCAGGTCCGCGACCCTCAATCGACATCACGGGCCCGCGCCTTCCTCGCCTTGTGCAGTCGGTCACAGCTTCCCGCTGTTACAGTTGCTCTACAACTCTGCCGCCGGGCACGGATTTTACGGGCAAATGCCCGAAATGTGCTGCATCGCTGCATTGTTGTAAGCAGTGCTCGCACTTTGAATCGTCGACACGATTTCAGTGCAACAGGCCTGTGCCGATTCGCATCGCGGTGAAAGATCAGGCGAATGACTGTACGTTTTTCTCTCCCCGTGTCACCGTCGCAAGAGATGTGAGCAATGCTGGCCTGCAGAACCGTCCACCGATGGCCGGGGCCAGCGAGCCGCAACCTCGCAGCGCCGCGGATGCTCGCGACGCTTTTGCCCGGCTATTCAAGATCTGACGGGCTGTTTACAATCAGTGCGTTACGACAGTTCTTCAGACGATCTCTGAGGGCCGACGTCACTTTCCGATGACAGAGCAGACAGAGTGTTCGCATGTTTTGCAGATCGCACTGACCGCCGCCTTCGGCCACCGGGACGATGTGATCAGCGTCCCATAAAGATTTCCTGCTCTTTTCAGTTAATCGCCACTGCTTCAGAAGTTTGCGCCTCGCCGCGTAGTCCAGCTTTCGCATGTCCCGACGAAGTGCCACGGTGTCGACTCCGCACTGCGCGCACACACCCTTATCTCGCTGGAGGACGTGCTCGCGCAAATATCCCGGGTTGGTGCGCAGTTTCCACTCATGTACACAGGCTTCCGTGCAAAAGCTACGTCGTTTTTTGGGAACTTCCGTACTGCACCAGCGGCAAAGGGCGCGTCCCTCGGAGCCTAATTCGAGAGCATTCGTCTTCGCCCAGCCGCCTTTTTTGGCTCTTGGAAGCAACTCCGGCATTTACCGCGGCCTTGTGCCCGACATAGTGAGAAACGGGTTCATCACCTTTCCGTCTCGCGTGATCGTGGCTTGTGACGCGAAACCCGGGGCCTGCGGTGTTCCGAACCGAAGATCAACCAGCGTCACCAGAGTGGCGCCTTCCAGATCGGGCGCGGTCCCGGTAACCCAGAGCGGGTACTGCACGAATTCGAGAAAACTCTGGAACGGCTCAGTTCGGAACGCTGCATCCACGGGTGGCGTTTGCTCCGCCTTGTACAGGGTTTCCGCATCATTGATGTGCAGGCTCTCCACAACGTTCACCGGAACCATTACGTAGGCGTTGCTCAGTTCCGCAACGCCGGTCCATGCCAGAGGGTTGAGCGTGGGGAACGCGCCCACCCGGCGCGGTGCGAGCCCGTTGTAGCGGTGCGCGTCCACCTGCGCTGCAACCCGGTCGTGGAGCGTGCTCCGAAGCAGCTCATACGAGAGAAGCAGTGCAAGCGCCGCGACGGCCCAGCCAGCGCCCGAGCTCTGTTTACTGTCGCCGATTTCGCTGCCGACGAGTCGGCCCAGTGCCGGCGCCGCCACGCCCAAAAGCAGAATCGCGAAGATGGTGGGATCGATGATCGGGGTGATGTCCCAGTGGAACCAGCGGCCCGAGAAGGGGAGCAGAACGCGAACGCCATACACGTTCGTGAGGTCGAGAATGACGTGCGACAGGACGCCGACCAGGGCGATGCCCCAGGCGGGTAGCCACTGCAGCGGCTTTCGCCCAATATATCGAACCAGTGCCACGGCGACCAGGGCAATGATCGGGATCGCGATGAGTGAATGGGTGACGTGACGATGCCACCGCAGGTACGGCTCCGCGCCCCCGAGCAGCGAGACCACATCAAGGTCGGGCGCATTGGCCGCCACCACCATGATGGCGGTACCGCGCGCCGTAGCCTTGCTGAATCCAGCGCGCGCCAGAAACAGTCCAACCAGGGAGTGGGTGAGATTATCCAAACAGTGAGCGTAGCGCGATGACTGGAATTTTGCTACAGATCAATCGCTCTCCCGGCGGACTGCCGAAGCGTCCCGTTGCCGGACCGGTGATGCTGACGCGCGAGGGCATTGACGGCGACCGCCAACGCAACCTCAAGTATCATGGCGGACCCGATAAAGCGGTATTGATGGTCGCTGCAGAGAAGCTGGATCAACTCCAGGCCGACGGCTTCGAAGTGATTGGCGGATCACTGGGCGAGAACCTGACCGTGCGGGGTCTGGACACCGCGCGGTGGCGCTCGGGACAGCGCTATCGAATCGGCGAAGATGCCGTGATCGAACTCACCACGCTGCGGGTTCCATGCTCGAACCTGCACGTGTACCAGCCAGCGATCAAGGCCGAACTCTACGACGCGCGGTGCAAAGCCGGCAATCCGGAGACCCCAAAGTGGGCTGGCGGCGGCTTCTATGCGCGCGTGATTCACGAAGGCCTGCTGATTGCGGGTGCACCGGTGTCACTCGTGTCCGAAATGGCCTGAGAAGTGTTAAAAACTCTTCAACCAGCCCAACAAGTGTGAGGACTCGAATTACAATAGGCTACTTGGTCCCGGTTTCCTAAATGTCACTTGTCAGCAAAACCCTTGAGAGCCCTGCGTGCACAGTGGGCTCCGGAGAACTTTTCGACGGCTATTTCGAGGTCGGCCGCCAGTGGAATTTCCAAAAGCACAATCTGATCGACGCCCGGGCGCGACGCCTGTTCGAAATGATGGGGCGGGCCTGTGAAGCCGGAGTGTATCCTTTCCAACTGCCGCTGCAGACCAAGTCGGGACCATGGGTGACTGCTGAAGGTCGCGAGCTGCTGATGCTCTCGTCTTACGACTACCTGGGTCTGATCGGCGATCCGCGCATTGATGAAGCGGCGATTGAGGCGATTCGAAAGTACGGTACCGGGTCCGGCGGCGTTCGCCTGCTCACCGGGACGCTCGATATCCACCACGAGATGGAGCGCGAGGTGGCGGCGTTCAAGGGAACCGAGGCCGCAATCACGTTCAGCTCCGGATACCTTGCCAACCTGGCGGTGGTGGCGAGCCTGCTTTCGGTGCAGGACCGGGTGATTCTGGATTCACTCTCACATCGCAGTCTGGTGGACGCCTGCCGTCTGGCCGGTGTGCCGATTCAGCGCTTCCGTCACAACGACATCGATTCATTGCGGCATGAGATCGCGGCGGGCGGTCCCGCGAACCGGACGCTGGTGATCTCTGACGGCGTCTTCTCGATGGATGGCGATATCTGCCCCCTGGCCGATCTGCTGCAGGTGAAGCGCGAAACGGGCTGCTACCTGATGATTGATGAATCCCACGCGTCGGGCGTGCTTGGTGCCACGGGGCGGGGCACCGACGAACACTTTGGAGTCTCCGCGTCGGAGGTCGATATCTGGACCGGCTCTCTGGCGAAGGGCATTCCGTCGAATGGCGGCTTTGTCGCAGTCAGTCAGGAACTGGCGATTTTCCTGCAGCATTCCGCTGCGCCGTTCATCTTCTCCGCCGCGCTGGCACCGTCGGCCGTGGCGGCCGTGACTGCCTCACTGCAGATTCTGAAGCGCGAACCCGAACGCGTCGACCGTTTGCGCAGCAATGCCACGTTCCTGCGCGAAGGTCTGCAGGCACTCGGCTACAATACCGCAATGTCGGAGACGGCGATCATTCCCGTGATCTTCGACGACGAAGCCTCGTGCGCTTTCGCTGCAGGTATGTTGCGTGAGATGGGGTTAGGTGTAACACCAATCATGTTCCCGGCGGTTCCGCTGGGCTCGGCGCGGCTACGCCTCTGCGTTACGGCCGCCCACCGAATTCCGGACCTGGAATTCGCCTTAGACTGCTTCCGGCGGCTTCGTGGCTGATGGGCTGACCCGGCGACTCTTCGCGCAGATGGCCCTTGTTGCGCCCCTCGCATTCGCCCAGTCCTCATTACCCGAACCCATCGCCCGGCTGAAGAGCCGAAAATCCGAAGCCAAACCGATCACTCCCGCTGAGCATGAAGGCAGAGTCGAACGCGCCTGTTAGTTGATGATGGACAACGGCGTCGACGCCATTGTCGTCGCCGGCGGCACTTCGCTGCGATACTTCGCGGGAATGCGCTGGGGCAACAGCGAGCGTCTGTTCGCGTATGTGATCCCGCGCAAAGGGCAGCCGTTTTTCGTGAGTCCCGCGTTCGAAGAAGAGAGCGCCCGCGAGCAGGCCGGGGCCGCTGTTCGCGTGGTCACGTGGCAGGAGGATGAAGATCCTTATGCGCTGCTTGGGAAGAGCCTGAAAGACCTCGGCCTCTCTGAGAGTATCGGCATCGAAGAGCGGCCGCTGTTCGCTTACTCTGACGGCATTGCCAAATCCAACCCGGCTTCAAGGTAGTCAGTGCGAACGCCATTACTGTTGGTTGCCGTGCCCGCAAGTCGCCTGCGGAACTGGCCCTGATGAAGCTGGCGAATTCAGTGACGCTGGAGCTTATCGCGCCGCATGGCAATCGGTTCGCGAAGGCATGACAAATCGCGAATTCGCCGGCCTGGTGGAAGCCGCGATGGAGCGGCAGGGTTATCCCGGCAACGTCTCGGTGCAGGTGGGCGAATTCAGCGCGCTGCCGCATGGTTCGCCCGGGCCGCAGCCGATCCGCGAAGGCACCATCGTCATGATGGATGACGGCTGTACGGTGGAAGGCTATGTTTCCGATATCACCCGCACGGTGGTGCTCGGCAAGCCGACCGACAAGATACGCAAAGTCTGGGACATTGTGCTGAAGGCACAGAGTGCGGCGTTGGCAGCGGCGAGGCCCGGTGCCACATGTGAGTCTGTGGATGCTGCGGCTCGCAAAGTGGTGGAAGACGCCGGCTACGGTCCGGGCTACACGTACTTCACGCATCGCCTTGGACACGGCATCGGCATGGATGGCCATGAATGGCCGTATCTGGTGCGCGGCAACAAGCTGAAACTGCTGCCGGGCATGACATTTTCCGATGAGCCGGGAATCTATATTCGCGGAGAGTTCGGCGTGCGCCATGAGGACGACATGTTCATCACCGAGAACGGCGCGCAGTTGTTCACGCCTCAGCCGATGTCGATCGACACGATTTAGGCAACCGCCGCCACGTTCGATCCGCGCACCACGGTTTCGATCTTCGGCGCGTGCAGCAGGGTGTTGTAAATGAGGCAGGCTTTAACGGCCCGGTCGACGCCCTCCAGGTGCCTGCCTTCCAGACCAGGCACCGGCAACCGGCAGCTTTCGCGCGCGCAGATACTCCGCAGCGTAGTACCCGGCGCAGGTTGCAAGTGGCGTCAGCAGAAACTCCCGCGGGGTCATCCCCTGATCCGTGCCTCGGTTGCTCAGAGGCTGGTTGCAGAGAACCCGACGGCTGCGTGCGGTTGCCTCGAACAACACTCCGTTCTGGTATTGAACTCTGACTTCCATCGCGCCCCCTCTTCATCTGAAAAGACGCATTTGCGGCAGAAGATGACGGATGGGCGAAAATACTTCCAGCGTGCCTGAACTGCCTGACATCGCGGCCTGGATCGATGCTCTCGAAACGCGGATCCTGAACCAGACGCTCGTGGCGGTGCGGGTGGGAAGTCCGTTTCTGTTGCGGACGGTCGATCCGCCGTTGAGCGCGGCGCATGGCCTCACCGTACGCGAATTGCGGCGCATCGGCAAGCGCATCGCGATCGGCCTCGACCACGAACTCTGGCTGGTGCTGCACATGATGATCGCGGGACGGCTGCACTGGAAGCCGGCTGGCGCGGCGATCTCTGGCAAGTATGCGCTGGCGGCCTTCGATTTCCCGAACGGAACCCTGACCCTCACCGAAGCGGGTTCGAAGCGGCGGGCGTCTCTGCATGTGGTTCGCGGGGACGCTGGTCTCGCGATGCTGGACCCGGGCGGCATCGATGTCCTCTCGGCATCGCTCGAACAGTTTCGCGAAGCTCTCACCGCCGAGAACCATACGTTGAAGCGAGCGCTCACGGATCCCCACTTCGTCAGCGGGATCGGCAACGCTTATTCCGATGAGATTCTCCACGCCGCGCAGTTGTCACCCCTCGCCCAAACGAAGAAGCTGACGGATGAGGAGTGGCTGCGGCTCTACGCTGCTACCCGCACCACTTTGAAATCCTGGATCGCCCGCTTCCGGGCAGAAGCGAAAGCGTCGTTCCCGGAAAAGGTAACGGCGTTCCGGCCTGAGATGGCAGTGCATGGACGGTTCGGCAAGCCCTGCCCGCGCTGCGGAGCGCCCGTGCAGCGCATCCGCTACGGAGACAACGAGACGAACTACTGCCCGGAGTGCCAAACAGCTGGTAGAGTGCTGGCGGATCGAGGTTTGTCACGTCTGCTCGGGTCCGACTGGCCGCGTACGCTGGATGAACTCGAAGCCCTGAAGACCCGATGAAAAGAGTCGAAAGAAAAGGTTGCGGGATGTTTCATGTCTTCGCGGCCTGTGTTACATTGAACACCTTCGCGTTGAAGATAACACAAGGAGACGAAAGATGAACACGATTAACAGCCTGATTGTCCTGTTGCAGTACATCGACTTGCTGAGCGCCGATCTGAATACCGCCATCGCGGCGACACCGGCCCCGTCCCCGGGCGCCGTTGCGGCCCGCAAAGAGCGCATCAACACACTGCTGGCCGACGCTGCCTCAGACCTCAGCGCCTTGACGGCCAGCATCGGCCACGAGTTTGGAGGCGGGCAGTAAACGACCTCCTCACGCGAGGGCATTTCATCGGCCGGACTGTCGCAGCCTGGCCGGGATGGCACTCTGGAATTTCCTATCGGCCCACAACCCCGCCAGATCCGGATCATCCCGGATCTGGCGCATGGCTTCCGGTGTCGTAATGTAACGGCGGACGGCGGCTATGGCCTCCGGTCGCCTGCCCGTCATCTCGTACACGATCACGAACCGGCTTACCAGGGGTCGGCGCGCAGACTCCGGGATTCTGTTCAGGTCCGCCAGCGCACGCTCGGTTTGTCCCAGCCGGGCTCGGTATTCGGCCAGATTTGCTCGGGAAGTGTAGTCATCGGGAATCGCTTCCAGCGCTTTCTCCATCATCTCGACAGCCTTTTTCAGAGCCTCTGCCGACTTGCCTTCATTGCCGGGAGCCCACTTGCTGTAAATACCCAGATTGCCCCAAAAATACGGCTTTGAGGCGTCCAGATCGATGGCGCCTTCCATGGCATTCACCGCGTCCTGATAGCGGTGAGAGACGAACAGAACGCTGGCGAGAGAGCCGAAAGTAGACGCGCTCCCGGGATTCGCACGCAGACCCTTCTGCAGTTCTTTCTCGGCTGCTCCATAGCGGCCCTGCTCAGCGTAGAGAACACCGAGATTCCGGTAGACAACGTCATTGTCCGGAGCCAGGTTCTGCGCGCGCCGAAGCGCCTTCTCGGCGTCGTCCCAACGCTGCTGACGGTAGTAGAAGATTCCCAGCAGCAGATACCCGTACCAGTCTGTAGGGCGCGCTCTGGTGGCGCTCAGGTAAGAGGCCTCCGCCTCCTCAAGCCGCCCGGCGTCCGAGAGGATCTGTGCCAGCTGCCGGGGGGCTTCCGCATGATTGGGGGCGAGTTCGATGGCCCTGCGCAGGTGGGCGATGCCTTCGGGTTGTTGCCCGACCGTCGCATAAACCTGCCCCAGAACCGCGTGTGCCAGGCCCAGGGTTGGGTCCAGCTGAACGGCGCGTTCCGCGTTCTTCACGGCGAGTGGGCCGAACTGTTTGTCGCGGCTCCCGAGCAGCTTGCGCCAGTAGCCTTCCGCAAGGCCGGTATAAGCGAGCGCATAGTTAGGGTCTCCCGCGATCGCTTTCTGAAAAGCGGCAATGCTCTTGTCGATATTGCCGGCGACGTCATACCGAGCCAGCAGCCCCCGGCCTTCCAGATACGCAGTGTATGCGCCCGGCGTGTTCGGATCGCCGGCTGTGACGGCTTTTCGCTCTATGGGCGTGAGCTCGAAGTTCAGCATGCGGGCAAGCTGGTTCACCACCAGGCTTTTACCTGCGGCAGGCTGCGCCGGGTCGTAGGTGACCGTCCTCGAATCGATGGTTCGGCCGTTGATTGCATCCTGAAGAGTCAACGTGAACGCCACTGCAGGTCCGGATCGCACGGCAGCGCCGGAAACGGCCAGGTTCACCCCGTAAACGCGGCGGGCCTCCTTTAGCGTGTTGATTGACCGCCTTCGGATCTCATTGGCCGGGACGGCAGTGATCTTTCCGTGGAACAGCGCGTTGTCCGAGAGCGCCGCCGTGAGGATCTCGACCATACCGTCGGCCACTGTCGCCAGTTCCGGATCGTTCGCCGCGACCTGTAAAGGCAACACGGCCACATGGCGCTCGTCCACCGCGGTCTGCCGGATGATTGCTCCAGGCCGCAGGTGCCGATACAGCGCGAACCCGCCTCCCAGCAGGGCCAGTGATGCCACTATCGCCGCCAGGGTGCGCACACCAAATCGCCCTGCAGGGGGCGGAACTGGTCCCGGTACAGCACCGATGGTCTTCGTTGGGTCAGAATCCAGGAAGGTCGGCGATGGTTTATCGCCGGTGATTTTGCGCAGCTCGTCGGCCATCTCCCGCGCACTCGACCAGCGCTCGGCCGGATCCTTGCGCAATGCCTTCTCAATGACGCGCCGCAGCTCGGGAGGCGCGGCGGGACGCAGAGACGCTACGGATGGGGCGGCCTCGTGAACAATCGCGTAGATCATCGCGGTCTGGTGGTCGCGCCGGAACGGCAAGACTCCGGTCAGCATCTCGAACAGCAGGACGCCCAGTGACCAGATGTCGGCACGGAAATCGACGGGCTTGCCCAGCGCCTGCTCCGGAGCCATGTAGGCGGGAGTTCCCAGGGTGCCGCCAACCTGGGTCAGCCGGGTCGCCCCGGAACGCAGCGCCAGTCCGAAGTCGAGGATGCAGGCGTGTCCGTCGTCCGTGACCACGATGTTGCTGCTCTTGATATCCCGGTGTACGATACCCGCACGGTGGGCGGCATCGAGACCGGAAGCGATCTGTGCCCCCAGCCGCGCCGCCTCCACAATGTCGAGAGGTCCGACCGCCAGCTTCCGGGACAAGGGCACGCCCTCGATGTAGGCCATCGCGATAAAGATCTGGCCATCCACCTCATCCACGTCATAGATGGCGCAGATGTTGGGGTGGCCGATGGCTGCGGCTGCACGCGCCTCGTTCAGAAACCGCAGCCGCTCCTGCTCACCCATCGCATCCGGCGGCAGGAACTTCAGCGCGACCGGCCTGTTGAGACGTGTATCCTCGGCATGGTAGACCACCCCCATACCGCCCTGACCCAGTTTGCCAAGTATCTTGTAGCGCGAAACTGTGTCGCCGGCATTCACGACCGGCTGCTGCCTGAACGCGGAGGCTTGACGCCTGGCCTCGCGCGAACGCCTATGGACAGTCCGGTCAGCGATGGGGGTAGCTTCCTGCCGAATGGAAGTGCTTCCCTCTCGGACCGCGATTCGACCTGCTGACCAGGAGCGGACGGTTCAGGAGCCTGACGGACCACGACCCCCGTCCGCACCACTGGCGCGCTCGCGGCGTCGGTAAGGCCTTCGATCAGCAGTACGACTTCCCGGTCTCCCCGGATCGCACCAGGCACTGCGATCAAAGTGTTTATGCCCGGCTCCACGTCCGCTTCGCTTAGTGGCATGCCATCGATGGAGAAGAGCAGCTTTCGAACGCCGGTGGCCGTGATTTGCAGCGAGACGCCCTCTGGCGTGAGTACGGGCGGGCCGGTCACGTCGATGCGGAAGACGGGCCGCCCGGCGAGTTGTTCGCAGGCGGCACGGATAAGTCCCGCGAAGGTGCCTGTCACGTCATCGAACGTCGGCTCGTACGGAATCGTGGACTCCACGCCCACATCCTCGATGAACTTGCCACGCTGCTGGCGAACGCGGGACGAGCGCAGAAACGCCACCAGCATGGAAACGGTGCTCGGCAGCGCTGCCACCTCGACACCCTTCACCTTTGGGAGGGTAAGAAGCAGGTCGGAGTGGGTCCAGACGCTGGCCCCACCGCCGCCTGTCTCGTAGCCGACGCCAAGGATGGGGCCGATCTGATGATCCGCAAACCCGCCTGCAAATATGTCCGCGGCGCTGTACGTGAAGCCGTCAACCAGCAGGACCACGGGACCCATGTAGGCCTGACCGCGGGCCCGCTCAGCGCTCAGATCGGAGATCGTACGGCCACCCGTGATCGGGTCGTGGGGATCCGAGTCATCGTCCAGCCATTTCCTGAGCTTGCCGTCATGCTGCAGGACCTTCAGCCTCGCCAGCACCTGCCGCATCGCGGGCGTGTTGACCAGGTGAAAGTTGGCTGGCTCGACCGGAACCGGCGTGAGCATCTGCAACATTTGCTCCGCGCTGTCGATACTCCCTCCAGGGTTGCCCCGGAGATCGAGGACCAGGCCGTCTGGACCCTTGCTGTCCATGAAACGCAGAATACGGCGAAACTCGTCCTGCAGGTCTGCAGCGTTGCCCAGAGGCGAGTTCCCGTCGAACTCTCTCACCCTGATGTAGGCGAAGCGCCTGCCCGTACCATCGGTCAGCTCGCTCGGGCGCACGAAATCGGGCCGTTCAACGCCGCCTGCGTGCTGGAACTGAAAGACCTTATCCAGCGCCGAAAAGACGCTGAGATCCGATTTGGAAATCTCAGGCGCGGTCGCGGGGCTGGCCGCCGTGCCTGTCGCTGTGGAAGGCTGTGACCTGGAGGGTCTGCCCCAAAGCCGCTGCTGCGCATACTGAACCGCGCATTGAGCCGGGTTCATGCTGAACGCGGCGCTGGGTATGCCACGATCCGGCCCGAGTCCCACGCCGACGCCCCACATGACGTCGATACTGTAGATTTTCGGCGAGCCCCGGACCCTGTACTCCAGGGTGACGGTCTCCTCGCTGGGCGGCGGCGGGAGAGCCAGGCTGAGGGGTCGGATGGTGGCCCTCTGCACGCCGCGCGCCACGCGGGCCGTCGTGTTGCCCCCCACCGCGTTCGCTTCGAGAACGGCCTCTATCGCTGCAAGACCATCCCAACGGAGGATCGTGGCACCGATGCCGAAAGTCGGATGGCCGAATCCGCCATCTTGCGACACCGGCATAATCCGTGTCACGAACAATTCCAGTTCGTTCGTCGTTGCCTTCGCCAGCCCTAAACGAAAGGGCAGAAATGCGACGGCGCCATTGAAGGGCGGAGGCATGATGTAAGCGGTGTGAGCGTCGCGTACGCTGGCAAAAGCCTCCAGCACGCGTGTATGGAACTCCAGCTCCGAGAGGTCGCGCTCAGACATCGCCTGACGCAGTTCCTGCAGCGCTTCCAATGGACGAGCGTCGCTATAGAGCTGCGCTTTGAAAGGCATATGCGCGTAGAGATCCCGAAAGAGGGTCTCAGCCTGACCAAGGATTAGGTCGCGTTCGGAAGGTTTCGGCGGTAACTGGTTCGTCCTCGACAGGAATTCGCAAAGAGGGACGATCTGC
>JAOAPO010000231.1 GCA_025462945.1 Bryobacterales bacterium | reverse complement strand
TGACGATGAACAGGGCCAGGATCTGATCGAATATACGCTGTTGATGGCCTTCGTGGCTTTGGCAGCCGCCGCACTCTTTATCGGTGCCGGCGGCAGCATCTCCGGCATCTGGACAGCAAGTAACACACAACTGGCAGCAGCCAACACCGCAGCGAGTTGAACGTCGAGGGCGTTTCTCCGCAAGGGGAAGCATCCCGCCGCTCTCCCTACCGTACGAAGAGGAAAGAGCCAAAACAGGCCACCGGGCCGTTGTTTTGGCTCTTTCTCGTTTCAGTTCTCTTGGGTCGGGAGCATGACTGGCCGGATGCCGAAGAGTTTATGCGCCGCGCGGTCCTGCACCTGCTCAGACATCACCGGGACGCGACGATCAAGGGGGTCCGAACTGAACACTTCCCAATCCCTGCTCTCAGAAATCTTCTGCGTGGGTTGTGAGTCCGGACGAGTGGTTTCGAACAGAAGAGCTCCGTATCCTTTTGCAATGAGCCGCGGGTCGGCAATTCGAGGCAGGGGCAGCGTCCTTGTTTCGCCGCCGCGCATTGTCATAATGATGAAAGATTCCAGCATTGGGAGATTGTTTCACGTATCTTCCCTCAGAGGCCAGCTTCCTGGGAATTTTCGGGCAAGCGGGATGGGGAGATGAACGTACTTGCACGGTTCAGTGAAGCAGAAGCGTATGAACTCGACAAACAAGCCACTCGTTTAGATCTGGCCCCCTCGGCATCGCAATAGGCGCGTGGCTGCGTTCCTGTCGAGCTAGCCCTTAACAAACAAGGGCTAGGTCCCGTGCTTGCGCGCTACCCTGGCAAAGACCGATGGACCAAACGCTCCACGGGCACCCTCGCTGTCACTCCGGTTCCTACGTCTTACACGGGTTGGACCGCCACTGGTGCGCCCTGTTGGTTGACGTTGAGCTTCGCAGGAAGCAGGATCACGTGGACAGCCGCCGCCAACACAACGAGGCTCAACTGCTCGGCTACCCTGAACGTTGGAGGCAAACTATTCAGCCTTCTGGAAGCCGGTATCGACCCGACGAACCCGCTCCTCTCCGGCGTGACCAGCTCGGCGAGTTAGCAGCCGGCACTGTGGCGCCCGGCCAACTGGTGACGATTTTTTGGGCTTACGCTTGGCCCGGATCAGCCCGCTGGTCCGCTGCTGGATCAGAACGGAATGTCGCAACCACAAACAGTCAGACAGAAGTTTTCCTTGACGCTCTGGCCGCCCCGATCATTTCTGACGTACGCTGGTCAGACAACAATTCAGTTCCTTACCGATTGGCGGGAAGGACTAGCACCAATATCAGCGTTCAATACAAAGGCGTCTCTTTCCCAGCGATGCCGCTATCAGTCGCGCCAGCAGCGTTTGGGCTCTACACCTCAGATGCTTCCGGAAGAGGGCAGGCCGCCGCCCTCAACCACGACGTCTCGCTCAACACGTCTGCGGGTCCGAACCCCAAATTCTGTGATCGTCCTCTACGGCACCGGCGAGGGCCAAACAACCCCTTCGGGTATTGAAGGGGCTATCTCCGGACTCACGCCGCCATGGATTGCCGCAGTACTCCCCGTGGCGGTCGTGATTGGCGGCGAGCCGGACCATTGAGTTTGCCGCGGAAACGCCCGGTCAGGTCTCGGGACTGTTTCAGATAAATGCCTTGGTTCCCGCAAAACGACAACCGGTCCGGCCGTGCCTGTTGTCGTCACCGTCGGAGGCAGCGTCAGTCAGGGGTAACCGTCGCCATGGAATAGACACTCGACGGAACGACCACGCCTAGGTTCGTAGGAAGCGAACGGATTGCCGAGTGCGGCACGAAACGTTCGACATTCTTGCATGAACCTCACGGGCGGGTCTATTTGGCACGGTTCGTTCTGCTTGCGGAACAAAACCTGTTGCAAGCGTCTAACGGTTGGTGCAACTAAGCAGACCATCTCCTGCACTGTTGTCTGTTTCGTTCTGATTTCGTAACGAACCCTGCAGCCTACTCTGCTGGTCAGTCTGCTGCGGGACACGGAGGAGCCTGAGGAGATGGGACGGTAGGGAGGGGCGAGTCGGGGAGTCGGCCCGCCCCTTTTGCTGTTTTTCGTCGAATGATTGCTCAGCTGTGGCACTGAGGCCAGCCCGCTTCGAGGCAGGGCTCGCCCCACAGTCCCAGCGTCCTGCACCGACTCTGCTGGACGCCGCGGACTGCGAGAATCCGCTGATGGCCAGATGCTTCGTATTCGCGTACGATGCCGACCAGCAAACAGGGGCGGCGCACTACCTAACCTTGCCGAAACGGGAAGACGATACACCAGTGACCGTCAGAGCCGCCGGGCCACGTCCACGAGGAAACACTCAGACAGGCGAAGGCATGGGCGGCTCGCTGGTGCCATAACAGGGAATAGCGGGAGATGGACTGGAAGCAGCGCCTTCGTTAGTCCACTCGAGAGCACCGTCTTCGGCGCCACCGAGCCTCTCTGGATGCTCGGAATCAGGCATGGACCCCAATGTCGACTTGGCCAAGCTAGTTGGTGCCGCCTCGGCACCTACGAGCGTCGCATCACCGGCACGATGCGCTGCACGTTCTGGCTCAACGTTGCGATTATCTGCTTTGTGACGACCGTTTTCCTTACGGGACTCAGCGTGCTCTTGCCCGGGAATACCACTGTGATGACGCTGACGACCGGCGTCATGGCGGCTGGACTTGCGATCGTGGTCGGCGCCATTGCCGGAGAACTGTGGTCGAATCGACTGGCGGCCCCGACTCTTTACACTGAACTGACCACAGGCACTCCCGAGTACGAACCCGTTAAGGCACACGCAGGGAATCGCAACTAACGTGAACCGCTGGTTCGGACCGCTGATCTCTGCCGCGAGGTTTTTCCACAACTCTGTTGAGAACGCTGTGGAAATCCACAACTCGGAGGCTGATTTAGCTCTGTAGATATTGCGTTACGTACCGAACTGCACAACAACGCAGCAGGCGCTTCGTGACGGGTGAGGCCATTACACAGTTTCATCGCGAAGAAAGGGCGGCGGCAACAGGTAATCGCTTGCCTGATGCCGCCTTCTGCAGTACAACGGGTATCTGAAACACTAAAACCATTGAGACATAATCACCGTCGTTTGGTACGGGTCACCGGTCGGGCTACACGTGGAGTGTTGACACCAGTGGAGAAACTGGCTCAACGGTCTCTTCAGCCTGCGAGCTCGTCGGGCGAGTGCGGGAATTCCACGATCCAATCGTTTCGTGCGGGTTCGTACCGTGCGCAAAGTAAGCGGCACGCCTTTCCATGCACTCAACCAGTGCCGCCGTAACGCCATAGCTTCGTTGCACAAACGCGGGGTGATTGCCTCATTGAGCGAGTTCTAAGATATCGAGGGCGCGTTCGGCGGGTTCGCGTGTCGCAGCCACCGAAGTATCGAGTAGGTCGCGGCACTCAGGGCAAAATGCTCTCGGGGCGTGCATGCTCGCAATACGTTGATACCAGAAACCGTGCAGTGTTCAGCTTACATCCCACGTTGTTGCGCGAGCCCGTGAAAGGCTTGGCAGACCGTATCAAAGCACTCAGCGAAGGTTGCTTTCTCTTGTGCCGCCATCCAGGTTTGCCGGTGGGCGATTCCATCAGCCGGAGCGCCATCTGCCGATTCCCGAGGAACGGACGCAGGGCCATCTGGTAAGCCTCGAAAGCAGAACGGGCGGCAGCCTTGAAGCCGGTATCGAGCAGCCGCTGGTTACAATCGCGGCAAACGAGCCAGGTCTGCGTGACAAGGTTCTGAGCACGTGAGTACCGGTGGTCGAACTCGCCACCGTCCAGGCGGATTGCTGCGCTGCACACTGGCGCATCCTGGCAGCATGGGCAGAGGCTATTGCGGCGTGCCCAGGTTGCCCGAACGTGAATATCCTGCGTCCGGGTTGAAAGCGGGCGGCGCTGCTGCGGCAGGTTCTTGCGAATCTCCTTTAGCTCAACCTGAACGGCCTTCTGGCCAGCGTGAAGCGACTCAACCCGATCCCGCACAATCTCCAGCATCCGGAGCAACGGAAGCTGCTCGGGACCGGACGGAGCAATCGCGGCAGCCGTGACCAGCTCGGGGCCAGGCTGCCGACAGTCGGACAAGTGAGTACCGGCAGGGTTTAGCCTCATGGGCATGTTCCGCCTCGGCGCAGCGCAACGAGAGGGGCACCGCCGATCAGTCCCGCCTCTCAGATGCACTGGAGGGAAGGCCCTATCTCTTCATTCAAGAAACCGATGTACTTCAGGCGCTCCGCTTGAATTTCGGCCGCCCTACCTGCAACCTTTGTGAAGTTCGCGGTGCTGGGCCCGTGTTTGGCGAGAAGGCCGGTCAACTCAGCGTTGCGCGCGTTCAGGTCGAACAGGGTGGCGACTCTGAAGAGGAACCGAAGTTGCTCAGTGCCGCCATTTGCGCCATAATCTACCCATCGTTCCCAGCAGCGAATTGACAACCTTAAAGATGGTGGTCCGCGCGGAGTACACCAGGGAAATGCTCGAGGGTCAGGCATAGCGAGCCTTTCCGCTTGCGCCTGGCCTTCCTGGACCCGGCTGGTTTCGGCATCTGCAGTATCCGCTTGTGCTGTATCTGTTCAGGACCGATCGGCTGGATTGTTATACGCTACGTAGTGCTACTTGTCAATACCGGTTAAACTGGTTAATTCTGGTAAGACCCATGGGAAGCGAAAAGCCGTTCCTCCACTTTGTGATCGATCCTAAGCTGCTCGCGCGAGTGGACGAATTCCGATTCAAGGCCCGATTCGAATCCCGGGCGGCCGCCATAAAGGCACTCTTCGCCTGGGCGCTCGATCAGAAACCCAAGCTGGGCCCGGCACGGCAGAGACGAAGAGTGAGTGATGGACATTCTTTCCCTTGTTCCCGTTCTGACATCAGGCATCGCGGTGGCCGATGTTACAGGCTACATCGTCAGCGGCATCAGTAGGCCCCGGTGTGAGGCGAAGATTGTGGCCGCCGGGTATAGCGCGGATGGCGCATTGCACTGGCGCATCAACTGGTACGATGATGGCCACTTAATCGTGGATTCGAACCGAAGATACGTGTCTCCGGAGTTGGCGCTTCAGGCGATCGGGGATAACTCTGCCGGTTATGCGGCTTGTAGCGATGCGGCTGTCCCCGCTGACCTGGACGGCAACGAAGACGTTGAGTAGGCAGGAACCGTCAATGAGCGCCGAACCGCCCATTATCAAGGCTCTACCGACTGCAATTGGTCAGCTGTGCGCCTGTGGGACACCGGTGGTTCGGCGCGAGAACTCAAGGGAGCAGCCAAATCGAAACGGTAGAGGATTCTATTACGTGTGGTGGTTGGAATGTCCTAAGTGCAAGGCTCCGATCCTTTTGGAGAAAGGGAAACAGTCAGTTGACCCGAAAAATTCAACCCGTTGACCCCGCAACGATGTTTTGCTGAAGGCCCTGTAAGCGCGTATTCGAGAGCATTGATCGGATTCCCAAGTATCTCGGCTCCGGCGACCCTCTCGGCACCGGAAGCCCGCGAACCATGCGCTCATTCGGCTTGCAACGTGATATTCTCGACACAAACTAGTGTTTGTTATGACACGCGGCGGCATCAGGGCTCTGAGAATTCCTGTTGCCGCCGACCCCCACTTAGGCCACCGGGACTTGCGGCTAATGTCTGCAGTGTTCTGCTGATAGGTCGTGCCGTTCCGTGTGACCGTGCGTGATCCTACCTTTGGAAGTTCCATAGATGGGGCCAGCTCCCGCGCCAAGTTCCTACTGTCTTTGCATCCACACGGCAGTGCTTCGGGATCTGGTGGTCGCTCAGGCCCGAAGACTTCGCATGCTTCAGCGCGGCCTGCACCGCCCTCTGCTTGTCCGCGTTCGACCGATACAGCCCTTTCGTCGTGTTCTCGCCGAAGCTGAACCACTGGGCATCTTCGATGGTGCCCTGGGATGTTCGCTTCGATATCGTCACGGTCTAACTCGTATGTCGCCCGAAGGCGGTGGAAGCCATTCGCAAGCCAGTAGTCGGTGCCGTCGTAGAATACTGATCCCACGCGGTTACGGAGCGGCAGTGAGTGCAGTGGTACGACGTTGGAACCCCAAGCACTCTTCGGCGGGCTTTCTGTTGCGAGGACCGCCACGCCAACCATGCTGCGAGACGGCGGGGACTCCGCTTCGTATAAAGTGCATTTGGGGATTATCAGAGGGCGTCATGGTTTTTCCCTCATTCCGAGATAAGTTGCCGTACATGTAAAGAGAACGAGGGCGCGTTGCCGGCCCGCCCTTCAGGTCTCTTCTGTTTGTCGAAGACACTGGCGCCTGTCAAGGGCTTGCCGTCGGCGCCGGTGCCTTCGAAGTTGCCGTCATCGTCTTTCCGTCGCTGGAGACTACGGTTTTGACGGTGCTGTGGTATTTACCGCCCTTGTGCCCACGCTCCTCGGTAAGTGCGTTGTCGCCGGACTGTTTCATGGACACGGTGTCCCAGGCTAAACCGGAGCCCTTCCGCGGACTTCCTTGCCA
>JAOAPO010000275.1 GCA_025462945.1 Bryobacterales bacterium | reverse complement strand
TTATCTCGAATGAGTTCACTGAATTTGATCGATACGAAGCAGGATCTTCCATTGCACGATGCCGGCAGCGAGGGATGGTGCACCGAAGTGAAGGAGTTGGCGCTGGGGCAAGTACTGGCGACGACGGAAGGCGGGAAAGTTGAAAGTGCAGACGTGGTGCACCTGATGAAGATACGCCGGACACTGGTTGAACAGCAGCGGCAGGACAGGAAGATCACCTGGCTTGATCCGGAGAGATGGAAGGAGGATCCGCCCCAGGCTGCATGATTTTACAAAAACGAACCCAATTCGGCGCAGGGAGGGTTGGGTTCGTTTTTTCCTCGTTGTCCTGCAGCCTCTAACCGAAAGAAACCAAACGCTGCCGTTCGGTATCTTAAGTGTTGGTGGAATTCCGCTCATCTGATTACGGCCAAACTGTGCAAAGCATCCTCGCACTGGGAGGCGATGGCCTTCGCGCGATGCCGCTGGCACCCGGCGGGCCGTCGTCGCCGGAAGCGGAACAGAGGCTGCAGAAATTGTCTGCCAACGAGTTGTTCGCCGGCGCGTTGTCACCGAACGGCGCGATGAGCGGTCTGTTTCTCTATTTCTCGTGCCTGAACGAAAGCCACGTACTCGCTCAGGAACTATCTACTCCAGACGGCAGTTTCTGGCACAGCATCATGCATCGGCAGGAGCCGGATCCGGAAAATGCCGCGTACTGGTTCCGCCGGGTGGGTGAACACCGCGTTTTTCCCGCTTTGGCGGGGGCCGCTAAAAAGCTGGGCTACAGCACCGGCAACAAATGGGATCCGTTCGGATTCATCGAGTATTGCGAAGCAGCGCGCCGCAAACCCGGATCGAGTGAAGAGCAGCTTGCAATGCACGTTCAGCTCGTCGAATGGCAACTGCTCTTCGATTACTGCGCCCGCCCTGGAAGGACCAACTCTTAGCCGTGAACAAGTATTTGTTATTGATCCCAATCATGGTGATCGGCTGGTTCGTGTACCGCCAGAAGACGGAACTCCCGCAGGTTCCGTTTGCAAAGACCGCACGCGGAAGACTGGCGAGCACGTTGTCCACGAACGGCAAGGTGGAGCCTCTCGAATACACTGATCTTCGCGTTGCCACCCCCGGCATTGTGGCCCGTTTGGCAGTGCGGCAGGGTGGCGCGGTTGCTGTCGGTCAGGTTCTTGCGGAACTTAGCCAGCCTGGTCAAACGGAGGATTTAGCGGGTGCTGAAGCACGTCTAGCGCAGGTTCGTGCTGAGTTGGCAGCGCTTGAGGCGGGTGGCCGGTCGGGCGATGTCGCGGAGATTGAAGGAGCCCAGGCCCGTCTGCGGACGCAGCGCGAATCGGCGCAGCGCAATCTTGAGGCATTGCGAAGGCTGGTTCAGGCGAACGCGGCCACAAAATTCGAAGCGGAGCAGGCAGAGCAGGCTGTTCGGGATATCGATTCGCAGTTGCAGTCACTTTCGCAGAAGCGCGGCGCTCTCGTGTCGAAGCCGGACCTCGACGCGGCGCGTGCCCGCATTCGTGAAGCGCAGGCCAATGTGAATATGATCCAGGGCCGGATCGCGCGAAACAGCGTGCGGTCCACCGCTGGTGGCATCCTCTATAACCTTCCTATCCGCGAGGGCGCCTTCCTCAACGCGGGCGACCTGGTGGGGAGCGTGGGCAAACTCGATCCTGTTCGGGTTCGGGTTTATGTCGATGAGCCGGAACTCGGGCGCGTCGCCACGGGCCAGGCCGTTCGCATCACCTGGGACGCGTTGCCGGGCCGTGAGTGGACCGGCAAAGTCGAGCAGAAACCGACACAGGTCATCGCACTGGGTTCCAGACAGGTGGGTGAAGTGCTTTGCACGATCGCCAATCCGTCTATAGAACTGGTGCCCGGCACCAACGTCAATGCATTTATCCTGACGCAGGTGGTGGGAAATGCGCTGACAATTCCGAGGACCGCACTGCGCAGGGAAAGCGGAACCGGCGTCTATATTTTGGATAAGGCCACGAATACCGCAGTGTGGCGGAACGTGAAGACCGGGGCGTCAGACGCATTGCGAATCGAAGTGGTCAGCGGACTCGCTGACAACGACGTAGTCGCGCAGCCTTCCGATATCACGCTGAAGAGCGGCCTCGCAGTCAAGCCACTGATTCAGTAGACGCTGCAAGCGAGGCGGCAGGGCTTAGTGAGAGGAACAGCCGCTCCCAATTGCGTCGAACCCGCTCCCTCACGGTCAGGGTCATAAGATTCAGTGTTTTACAGAGCCATGACGTGATTCGGCAAGGTGAGTTTAGGCCGCGAGAAGCGGTTAGCAGAGTAATCCGCCGTGCCCCAGACAAGCCACTTCCCACGTGGAAACGCGATAACGAGCGGCCAGCGGCGGCAGCAGCAAGTCGATTACGTTGGGCTTTAACGACCGGAAACAACCCGGCGCGGAGAGCACTGGCACGTCGTTCTTATAGCCCATCAGCAGTAGATTACCGGGCTCAACCGGTGCCAGAAAACGCTCAATCTGGCACCCGATTTTTTCCATGGCGCGACCGACAACGTCAGTGGGGCCGGCCGGTGCAGTCGTGGAAGCGATCAGGATTGCAGACGGATTTGCCCGTAACAACTGCTGAATACCACGCGCAACGTGCTCGTCATTTTCGAGGACTGCGATGCTTGTTTGTGCCCGAGTGCCGACACGTTCCAGTTTCTGCCGGACCACGGATTCGAACAGCGTACGGGCTCGGTCACCGTTGACCGGGTCGCAGTAGAGGACACCGACGGAGCTGCCTTTGGTGGGGCGTGCCTGAAGAATCGGGCCGCGTTCGCGGAGCATGTTCAAAGCGCCGTCGAAGTCGGACTTGGCGACCGCAAAGGGAGCGCTCTTGACGGTCGCAATACGCTGGCCTGCCGCAGCGAAAGTGAAATTGAGAGTTGTCGCAATGACGACGCCAGAGGTGCAGTTCATCTGGCGCAGAAGTTCGTCATCGACCAAAACGCAGCAGTTCTCAGTGGCGATCAGATTGGCGCGGCCTCCCGAGACAATCTGGACCTCGTAGCAACCGCAGCCCATTTCGGCAGCGATGCCGCAGACCGCTACTTCTTCTGAGATCTCGTCTTCATCGAGCGTGGCAACCCAGATTGTCTCCATGCCTTCGAGTTGGAGAATCCGGATATCTTCGTCCCGAAGCAGGTGGCCTTTCGCCAGGAGTTTCTTACCGCCGGAGCGGAAAATCGGTGAGGATAAGATGCGTCCGCTACATTCGTTGACCTCGATAGTTTGCGTTCTCATTGACGTCCACCTCTCCTATATCCTGCCTGCATTCAAAAGAAAAGTATATGGATATAAGTGGAAGAGAGCCAGCGAATTTCTCAGATATTTTTTAGATGCTCAAATAGCTCTGGAGTTATGTACATAAGCGTACATTCACAGAAACCTACTCGGGCTCGGAGATGGCGATTTTTCGACCCGAGATGCTGACTCGCCCGTCCGCAACCGCCTGGACCGCGCGCCAATACGTTGCATGTTCCTGCGCGAGAATTCGAGCTGACAACGTCTCTATCGAGTCCTTGTCCGTGACGGGAACGGCCGACTGGAGGAGGATTGGACCTGCATCCAGGAATTCGTCGACGAAGTGAACGGTACATCCGGCGATCTTAACGCCGTAATCCAGCGCCTGTCTTTGGGCGTCCAGCCCGGGAAAGGCAGGCAACAAAGAGGGGTGAATATTCAGGACCCGGTTGGGAAAAGCATGAACAAAACTTGCGCTTAAAAGCCGCATAAACCCGGCGAGGCAGACCAGTTCCACCCTGTGGGTGCGCAGCTCTTCAATCAAAAGCTTGTCGTATTGTTCGCGGTCGATGCCCTGAGAGGGGATGACGCGCAGCGGAATTCCGCGTTCCCGGGCGATCTCCAAACCGCCGGCGCCGGCGCGATTGCTAATCACGATTGCGATCTCGGCGTCGAGCTTGCCCTGCGTGATGGCGTTCGAGATCGCTTCGAAATTCGAGCCGCGGCCCGAGATCAGGATGCCGAGTCGCATCCTAGCGATACTCCACGCGACCCTTGCTCCGGCGCTGTTTGACGATGGCTCCGATGACCCACGGCTTCTCGCCCAGCTTCTTCAGCGCCTTCTCAGCGGCATTCAACTGCTTCTCCGGGATGACCAGGATCATGCCGACCCCGAGGTTGAACGTCCGTCGCCAGTCGTCTTCCGGAACATGACCGATACCGCGCAGGAGCTCGAAAAGAGCCGGCGGCTCCCAACTGCCCGTATCGATGGCGGCTGCCAGACCTTTTGGGATGATTCGGGGCAGATTGTCGGTGATACCGCCGCCAGTGATGTGTGCCGCCGCCCCAAGCGAGCCGGCCTTCATGAGCGTCTGGATCGGCTTCAGATAGCTCCGGTGAACCTGCAAGAGCTGGTCGGCCAAAATTTCGCCGAGCTCCGGGATGTGCTGGTCATGCGAGTACTTTGCCACGTCAAACAGAAGCTTGCGGGCAAGGGAATAGCCGTTCGTGTGAAGCCCGGTGGAAGCCAGCGCTACCAGCGCGTCGCCTTCCTTCACCTTGGCACCGGTGAGGATTTTCGATTTTTCGACGGCACCGACGATGGTACCGGCGAGGTCGTATTCACCGTCCTGATACATGCCCGGCATCTCCGCCGTTTCGCCCCCGATGAGGGCGCAGCCATTGGCTTTGCAGCCGCGAGCCATACCTTTAACAACGTCAGCGGCGACGCGCGCATCCAGCTTGCCGGTGGCCAGATAGTCAAGGAAAAAAAGTGGATTTGCGCCCTGGACTGCAATATCATTGACACAGTGGTTGACAAGATCCTCGCCGATTGTGTCGTGTCGACCGGTCGCAAAAGCGATCTTCAGCTTCGTTCCCACCCCGTCCACGGAACTCACGAGCACCGGCTGCTTCATCTTAGGCAGCTGAAAGCATCCCCCGAACGAGCCGATCTCGGTTAGAACTCCTTTTGTGAAGGTCGCGCGAGCCATCTTGCGGATCGAAGCGACGGCACGTTCTGCCTCGTCTATGTTGACGCCGGCATCTTTGTACGAAACAGATTTAGTAGGATTGGTTACCATTGCGTGAGAACGAACCAGTATACCGGGCGTCGCTGCAGCAATCGCTAACCGCTTTAGCTTCAAGGAGAAGAACTGATATGAGCAGGCGATTGTCTATGCTCCGGCTTGCGTCGACAGCACTGGTATCCATAGCGCTTCTGGCACAGGATGGTCCGCGGCCAGCGAAGGGCACTTGGGTTCTGCAGGACGCGCGCGTCGTTCCGGTATCCGGCGCCCCCATCGAACATGGCACGGTGATCGTGCGCGACGGTCTGATCGAGGCAGTCGGCACTAACCTCGCGGCGCCCACCGACAGCTGGGTCATCGACTGCAAAGGCCTGACGGTCTATCCGGGGCTGGTCGATGGCCTGAGCACCTGGGGTCTGACCAATAGCGTAGTCACCGCTCCTGGCGCTGCCGGAAGGGGCGGCGGACGCGGGCAGGTCGCCATCATTTCGACTCCGGCCTCGGCAGTGGCCACGCAGACGCAGGTTCAGTTGCCATCGCGCGGGCCCGAGGACAGGCCCTCCAACACCTCGTACATCAAAGCTGCCGACCAGCTTTTCCCAACGGACCGCGCGATCGAAACGGCGCGCAACGGGGGCTTCACTTCAGCCGTTACCTTCCCGAACAGCAACATCTTCTCGGGCCAGGGCTCAGTCATCAACCTTGCCGGCGAGCGCGCAGGCGACATGGTGATCGCTCCGGCAGTTGGCCAGTATTTGACGCTGCGAACCGCGGGCTTCCGAAGCTATCCGGCCTCGCTGATGGGCACGATTGCTTATATTCGGCAGATCTACATGG
>JAOAPO010000185.1 GCA_025462945.1 Bryobacterales bacterium | reverse complement strand
CGCGTCCGAGGCGACTCCCGAATCAGTGCGCATTGAAGCATCCGCAGCCCGCACTGTAAAGACAGGCAAACCGATGACCAACGAAGACGTGTTGGCTTTGAAAGCAGCGGGCTTCGGCGACGACTTTATTCTGACAAAGGTCCGCACATCACAGGCCGGCTTCGTTCTCGATACTCTCGATCTGGTGAAACTGAAGCAGGCCGGAGTCTCGGAAGCAGTGCTCGGTGCGATGGTTCAGGCTGCAGAAAGATAGTGACTGGCGTACGTCCGCATCGATGCGAGTAACGGTACTTCCCCCGTTTCGCCCTAGCCTACCGGGGTTGGGCCGTCCGTCGTCGGGCCACTGCTGACCGATATCATTGCCGTTATGGCCAAGTTGACGGACATGGACTCGTGGACAGACCGACTTGGGCACACGAAGCTGCGCACTTTCACGGACGGCGAGGGGAATTTCTGGCTGGAGCAGAACCCTTCCAAGGCCTCGAAGTGGGCGAAACTGGCGCGGGAAGGCCATTCCATCGCTTGGCAAATGGCAAGCGCAGGCGGATCGTATACGGGGCTGATGCTGATCGACGGCGAAGTCTATGACACACACGACGCGGCCAGTAAGTTCCTGAAGGACCGGAAGTAGGAAGTCCCCGCGTCGCCACCCTCGACGCGGGGTTGGGTGTGAGGAGAGTTAGTTGATGGTGCTCACGCTCTAAAGCCGCGTCAACACTGCCCGCCACGCCGAATCCAGCGGCACCATTTGTTCTCCGTGGAGCCATGTCAGCCCCCCGCTGCCTCGGCCTGCGAGTAAGCCCATCCCACTACCCTGTTCGACGCCGCCAATTCCGAGACGAGCCCCGGGTCAGCGAGCGCGTCGCGAATCTGATCTCCGTAGTTCGCATACCTGTCCGACCACGCCGCGAGATGTTCGTAAGCCGCCAGTCGGTCACTCTTCTTCCTGTTGCACCTGCTGTCGGCCAGCACGAAGTTGTGGCCCAGGTCTGACGGATAGCGTGACCACGGGACGAAGTGATCGACTTCGGTGTCGGCAGGCTTCAGAGTGGTGGCGCAGTAGAAGCAGCGGCCACGCTGGAGGTCCATCAATGCCGGGCGAACTGCGGCCAGGACGGCGCGCTCACTGCCGAACAGGAATTCATCTAGATCGGTGGCCTCTGCCAGCGTCGAAGCGTTCAACCGCCGAACGTACCGGACCCATGCGCCCCTTACCAGGTCGCTGACCAAGCCGTGGAACTTGCGGAGGCAGTATGCTACGCCAGCACGCAGTTCGATTGTGTCGCCAGTTTGAACGTTTGAGTAGAGGAAATCAAGAATCTGCGGGCCGACTCTTTGAAGCCGCCGAAGTGGCATGCCGCTGACGGTTCTTGCCACACCCCGGACGAGTTTTCTCCAGATGGGCCGCTTCATGACAAGCGGAAGCGAATCACTGTACTCACGCCGGGCGTCGTGGAGCAAGTTGAGCACAGCGGCCTGCTTTCCGTAATTCTGCAGCAGTATTCGCGCATCGGTCGCCGTGGCATACGGGATCGACTGCCGCCAGTAGTACTCGATGAACACAGGTCTTCTATTCGGCGCTGAACGCCAAGGGTCGTGCTGGGTTCGTCATGGCCAACTCTGCCGGGGATGCACGCGGCTCTGAGCTTGACGTTCGGAAGCAGATGCTGGAAGACCGGGCTGTGGACGTGATGATCTCGGTCGGACCGAACTTCTTCTACACCGTCACGCTGCCGTGTACCCTCTGGTTCCTCGACCGGGGAAAGAAAGCCACGAAGCGTAAGGATCAGGTTCTCTTCATCGACGCACGGCACATCTTCCGCCAGATCGACCGCGCTCACCGGGAGTTCACGCCGGAACAGGTTGAGTTCGTCGCCAACATCGTTCGGCTGTACCGGGGCGAAGAGGTCGAGACCGTTGCCCAAAGCAGCGCGTTGATGAAGGAGCGGTTTCCCAAGGGCAAGTACGTTGATGTTCTCGGCCTGTGCCGGGTGGCAGGGTTGGGCGACATCGAAGCGCAGGGCTGGAGCCTGAACCCTGGTCGCTACGTGGGCGTGGCCGAACGAGCGGCGGATGATTTCGAATTTGCTGTCCGGCTCGAAGAGTTGAACGAGGAGTTGGAGACGCTGAACGTCGAGGCAAGAGAGTTGGAGCAGCGGATCGCGGAAAATGTCGCCGCTCTGCTAGACCAGGAGCTTGTCACTTGTACCGTCAAGTAATCCTCAACGACGTTTGCCGAGAAATCACTGTCGGACATGTTGGCCCAATGATTGACGAATACGTCGAGTTTGGCATCCCGCTTCTTCGTTCTCAGAACATTCGCCCGTTCCGGCTCGACCAGTCGAACATGAAGTACATCAGCGAAGACTTCCACAAGAAGCTGAAAAAGTCTGCGTTGGCTCCGGGCGATGTAGTGGTCGTGCGGACTGGCTATCCGGGCACGGCGTGCGTCATCCCAAAGACCCTGTCAGTGGCGAACTGCGCTGATCTGGTGATCATACGGCCTTCCCGTGACATCGACCCACACTTCTTATCCTCTTTGTTCAACTCCGCCTGGGGCAAGAGTACAGTAGCTGGTAATCTCGTTGGCGCTGCGCAACAGCACTTCAACGTGGGCGCAGCCAAAAGTATGTCAGTGCGGTTGCCCGCGATCGGGATTCAACGGCGTATCGCCTCCATCCTTTCCGCCTACGACGAGCTGATCGAGAACAACACCAGGCGCATCAAGATTCTCGAAGACATGGCTCAGATGATCTACCGGGAGTGGTTCGTCAACTTCCGCTTCCCCGGCCACGAGAACGGGCCGATGGTCGAATCGGAGCTGGGGCCGATCCCGGAAGGGTGGAGCGCCAAGTGCGTGACTGATGCGGTATTGGTTAATCCTGCCACCAGAGTCCCAAAAGAAGGCATGAAGCCGTTCTTGCCGATGGGCGGCCTCTCAGAGGACTCGATGCTGATAAGCAATGTTGAGGAGCGCGAGGGAAATAGTGGTGTCAAGTTTAAAAACGGGGACACGCTTTTCGCTCGCATCACACCATGTCTCGAAAATGGGAAGACAGGATTCGTCCAATTTCTTGCTTCCGATGACGCCGTGGCATTCGGGTCCACCGAGTTCATCGTGCTCCGGTCGAAGACAGTTTGCCCAGAATATTTGTACCTGATGGCTCGGTCGAGTGAATTCAGAAACAACGCCATAAAGAGTATGTCCGGGGCGACAGGACGGCAGCGTGTGCAACAGGCCTGCTTCAACGCCTTCTTCATCGCTCAACCGGACGAGGACACACTTGTGCGATTCAGGTCGGTCGTTGGGCCAATGTTCAAGCTCGTCACATCGCTGAATTCCCGAAACGTTAACCTGCGGTCTACCCGAGACTTCCTCCTGCCGAAACTGGTCTCGGGCGAAGTCCAGGTCGAAGCCGCAGCCGAACTCCTGGAGCAGACGGCATGAGCTACAAGCCGGACTCTGAAGACTCAGCCATCGAACAGCCCACGATAGCGCTCTTCGCTGAGTTGGGATGGGAGACGCTGAACTGTTACCAGGAGAGCCTCGGGGCGGCCACGCCACTTGGACGAGAAACGACTGCTGAGGTCATTCTCCCGCACCGCCTGCGCGCCGCCATCGAGAAGCTGAACCCCGGCCTGTCATCCGCCGCTGTCGATCTGGCCGTCTGGGAGATCGCCGCCGACCGCAGCACCATGAGTCCAGCACGGGCCAACCAAGCCGTCTACAAGCTCCTGAAAGACGGCGTTAAGGTGACGTTCCGGCCTGAAGATGACAAAGATCAGGAAGAGACTACGGAGACGGTGAGACTGATTGACTGGACAACCCCGAGCACAACGACTTCTTACTCGCCTCGCAGTTCAGGATCTCCGGCGACTACGGCAACAAGCGCGCCGATCTCGTCGGTTTCGTTAACGGCATCCCGCTCGTCTTCATCGAACTGAAGGCATCCCACAAGAAGCTCGAACTCGCATACGAGAAGAACCTGTCCGACTACAAGGACACCATCCCGCAAGTCTTCTGGTACAACGGCTTCGTCATCCTGTCCAACGGCTCGAAGGCCCGCATCGGCAGCATGACTGCGGGCATGGAGCACTTCGCCGAATGGAAGAAGATCGACGACGAGAAGGAAGCTGGCATCATCAGCCTGGACACGATGGTTCGGGGGACCTGCGACAAGCAGAAGGTCCTCGACATCGTCGAGAACTTCACGATTTTCAATGAGGGCAGAGGGGAACTCACTAAGCTCGTAGCGAAGAATCACCAGCTACTGGGCGTCAACAATGCCATCGCTGCCGTACACGAGATCCTGGCCAACAAGGGCAAGCTCGGCGTCTTCTGGCACACGCAAGGTTCCGGCAAGAGCTACTCGATGGTCTTCTTCTCGCAAAAGGTACTGCGGAAGCTACCTGGCGACTGGACGTTCGTCATAGTCACGGACCGTATCGATTTGGATGGGCAAATCTACCGCAACTTCGCCAGCACCGGAGCCGTACTCGAAGACGAGAAGCGGGTTCGGGCTGACAGCGGTGACAGTCTGAAACGCATGCTGAACCAGGAGAACCACCGCTACCTCTTCACGCTTATCCAGAAGTTCGGCACGGAACACGGCCAACGGTATCCGGTCCTGTCTACCCGGTCAGACATCATCGTGATCACAGACGAAGCGCACCGAAGTCAGTACGATGTCTTCGCTGCGAACATGCGGAGCGCCCTGCCGAATGCGGCTTTCATCGGCTTTACCGGCACGCCACTCATGGCCGGTGAGGAGTTGACCAAAGAAGTCTTCGGCGCGTACGTATCGATCTATAACTTCAAAGAGTCGGTAGACGACGAGAACACGGTCCCCCTCTATTATCAACCGCATCCCTGAACTACAGCTTGTCAATGACGACCTGAATGAAGAGATGGCGTCGATCATCGAGGACGCCGATCTGGACGACGACCAGCAGGCGAAGCTGGAGCGGGACTTCAAGCGCGAATATCAACTGATCACCCGCGACGAGCGGCTGGAGCGGATCGGAGAGGATATCGTTGCCCACTACATGGGCAGGGGCCTCTTGGCGAAGGCGATGGTCATCTCCATCGATAAGGCCACGGCGGTTCGCACCTTTGACAAGGTCCAGAAGCACTGGACCGTTGCCGTAGCCGGTCTGTGCAAGGAACTGGCCGCTGCCGATCCGGCCAACAAGCCTGAGTTGGAACGACGGCTCAGGTTCTTCGAAGAAACGGACATGGCCGTCGTGGTTTCCCAGTCTCAGAACGAGATCGAGGAATTCAAGAAGAAGGGCCTGGACATGGCCACGCACCGCCATCGGATGGTGAAGGAAGACCTCGAAACGAAGTTCAAAGATCCCGATGACCCGCTGCGAATCGTTTTCGTTTGCGCCATGTGGATCACAGGCTTCGACGTGCCATCATGCTCCACGATGTATCTGGACAAGCCCATGAAGAACCATACGCTCATGCAGACCGTGGCACGCGCCAACCGGGTATTCCGGACAAGCAGAACGGGCTGATCGTAGACTATGTTGGTGTCTTCAGGAGTCTCCAGAAAGCCCTCGCCATCTATGGTGGAGCGCAGTCCGGCGGAGAAACGCCGATCCACGATAAGAGTGAACTTGTGCGCCAGGTTCGGGACGCGATCTCCGTTACGAAGGCGTTCTGCATGGAACGAGGCGTTGACCCAGCGACCATCCGGGACGCGCGTGGCTTCGCGCGGGAGAAGCTGAAAGACGATGCGGTTGGCGCCTTCGTCGTGAATGACGAGACCAGAAGGCAGTATCTGAACCTGGCGGGCTCTGTCGATGCATTGTTCAAGTCGCTGCTGCCGGACGCCTCGGCCTTCGAGTTCAGCCCGATCTGCAATGTCTTCAGGATCGTCGCCGAGAAGATCCGTTCCGAACTTCCGCCGGTGGACATCTCAGCGGTGATCGGCGACATGCAAGCCCTCCTGAACCAGTCCATCGCAACTGACGGTTACGTCATGCCGCCCGTGTCTACCGATCCATCCCGATACATAGACCTCAGCCAGGTGGACTTCGACGCGCTCAAAGCTCACTTCGAGAAGGGACGCAAGAACGTCGATGCCCAGAAGCTCCGGGCGAACGTCGCGGTGAAGCTGGCCCAAATGCTGAAACTAAACCGGACCCGCATGGACTTCGCGGAAGAGTTCCAGAAGATGATCGACGAATACAATGCCGGCTCGTCCAACGTCGAGGCGTTCTTTGCGAAGCTGATGGCGTTCGCGAAAAAGCTGAATGCGGAAGAGAAGCGCGGGATCGCTGAACAGTTGACGGAAGAAGAACTGGTCATCTTCGATCTGCTCACGAAGCCGGAGATCAGCCTGACGCAGGCGGACGAAGCTTCCGTGAAGAAGGCGGCTAAGGCATTACTGGCGAAGCTGAAGCAGGAGAAGCTTGTACTGGACTGGCGGAAGCAGCAGAGCACGCGCGCCATGGTGCGGGTTACAATCCAGGACATCCTGGAGGATGAGCTTCCGAGAACCTACACCCCGGAACTCTACAACCAGAAGTGCGATGCCGTCTACCAGCACTTCTATGAAGCCTACGTGGGGCAGGGGCAGGGCGCGTACGCGGCGATCTGACGGGGCGCGTGGTCGTGAGACCGTCGCTGGGTAGAATGCGGGTCGCAATAGCGAACACGCCTGCAACCGTACCGTCAAAACCACCACGGGTATTGATGGTTTTGATGGTACGCCGCTCCGGCAGTTCAAAACGACGGCCTCCGCCGGAGTTACCATTCTGGGCCTCCGATGTGTGGAGTTTCGCGGCGCATGATCCTGTTTTGAGAGCCGTCGAGCAGCTTAAACGTCGGCGAGCTTGCGAGTATGAATCGCTGCCATTGGCTACGGGGGCATCAACAGAACTCAGGTAGACTGAAGGGCGTCAAATGACAGATTCGTCGAGTTGGCCATCGAAGCGCGCGAGCACTGCCGTCAATGCAAGCGCCGTTCGGCGGGACACCGCGTACGTCAACGCAATCCCAGGGCATGGGGCAGAGCAGTCTGGGACCCGCAAGGCTGCGAAGAAAGTGGAAGAGGCTTGAAGATCGACGTGTTCCGGGATGGGCGACTGATTGGTGTGTCGATTGGGCCCAACGTAACCGACGGTTTCAGCGGCTATGGCCTCGACTTGCCAGCAGCGTTAGCGGGGCTGATCCTCGACCTGCGATCCGATCCTGACCCGAGCGAAACCCCAGAACGCGCTCAGTTGCGACGAGAATTGAGATCGCTGAGCGCCCGTTGAATACGATCCGTGCTCTCTCCAGCCGCTCGAAGTGTGGCGATAAATTCCTCAGCTTCCTCCAGCCGGTCACGGCACTGCTGGCAGACCAGCAAGTGGTCAATCGCCGCCGATTCGGCCTCCTGATACAGGCGTTTCATCGCCAGCGCATCGAGTACATCGTCGTCCAGATGTGGTGAACTCATCCCAGGTCCTCTCACTGTTGGTACGCTCTGCTCAATGTCCCACACCGATTGCCCATTCAGCAGCGTTGCTGCGCTTCGAGCACACCTCCAAGGGTGCCACGTTTGCGCGGAGCGCGCGACCGACGTTCTTAGCCTCGCCATACAGGTAGTCGTTTCCCAAACGCAGGGATCAGTTGTCTACGAACAGGGGGTCCCGCGACTTTTTATCATTGATCCCAGTCAGGATGCCCTCCGGGTGGACGCTCCGGTTCCGACCTTCCGCCAATTTGTTGAATCACGTTACATTCCAGGTTCCCTGACGTATCTCAGGCCCGGAGCCCAGAAAATCTACCAGTTTGTCCTCCGACGGTATGTTCTCCCGGAAATTGGAGTTGTGCCGCTTACCGAGGTCACCTTCGACATGATGCAGGGGCTCGTCGCCAAAATGCTGGGTAGCGGTTACTCAGTTCAGACCGCCAAGCACGCCAAGATGGTCGCCAATCGTGTGTTCGTCCATGCGGAGCGTGTCGGCGCGTTTCGTGGTCGCCTGCCGACCCAGGGAGTCCGCTTCCCGGCTATGGTTCGACGAGCCAAGACGGCTCTCACGTTTGAGCAGGCAAGGGCGGTGCTGGCCGGTTTGAAGACTCCCTACCGTGAGATGGCCTTGATGTCCATGACCACGAGCATGAACGCTGCTGAGCTGTTTGCAGTAAAGTGGTCCCGGCTGAACCTCACATCGGAGTCAGTGACGTGCAACGGGGAGGTCCTCCCTCCAGAGTCACTCGCCGTCCGTGAGTCGTACTACGAGGGCGCGTTCGGCCCGCCGAAAACGATCAATCGCAAGCGCGACATCCCGCTGAGCAGCGTGCTCGTGGTCGCATTACAGGAGCTTAAAGCCACAAGCCGATTCTCAGGTCCCGAAGACTTAGTATTTGCGAGCCGGAACGGTACTCCGCGCTTAAGCTCGAATGTGCGCCATAAAGTCATTAAGCCGCTTGGAAAGAGGCTCGGGATTCCGTGGCTTAATCTCCATACCTTCCGGTATACGTATGCGACACTTGGCGAGCAGCTTGGCATCTCGCTGTCCGACCGTCAAGCGCAGATGGGCCACGGCGCGATCTGGATGACGCAGGAATACACCGTGTCGAATATCGAGAATCGTCGCGCAGGATCGGAGCGTTTGGCGACGAAGATCGCCTGAGAAGTGAGAGGATGGTAGGCGCGGCAGGACTCGAACCTGCGACCCTCAGCTTAGAAGGCTGATGCTCTATCCAACTGAGCTACGCGCCCGCAGACCCAGTCTACCAGCCCGTCGTCAAAGTAGTCGGGTCACCATTCCACAGAGTTGTGAAGACCGGGCCGTCAGCCCCTGAACGCCTTGGCGCACTCTCGGCGGATTGCACGATCTGGTCTGAGAATTGCTTGCGGTCCCGTATGGCCGACGACAAAAGCAAGACTCGCCCACACGACGCGCAACGCATCAATGTTAACGAGGAGTACGAAGTCCGCGACTGGTCGAAGAAGTTGGGCTGCACGCCCGAACAGCTTAAAGCCGCCGTTGCCAACGTTGGAGTGATGGCCGCCGATGTCGAGCGAGAGCTGAAGGGCCGGTGAAGACGTTTATCCGGGTCTGTGACACGATCATCAACGTCGCCAAGATACAGCGCGTACAAATCCTCGGCGACGGGCAGGTCAAGGTTTATAGGGACCATGACTGGACCGAAACGTTCGGGGGCGAGACGGCAGCCGAACTGCTGGAGGAGCTTGCGCGCTTCATCCACGATGGCACGAAAGCCGCCGCGAAGCAGCCCATCGGAATCGTTAACTTAAGCCACTCGCAAGACGACTGAAGGCCGGCCTCACGCCGGTCGTTTTCGGCAGGCGAAGGTACGAGTCGGAGTGCGTGAGCCATAGAAGCTCGGCGGCCTGGTAGCAGGAGGCTCGTGTAATGCCGCAGGAGGCTAAGACCGAACCATCAAAACCATCGAAAGCCGGTTTTGCAGGTTTTGATGGTACCCATGCGGGCGTTACAGACGGTGGTGCGGCCCGTGGTGCCCGTACACTTGTAGTGAATGTCAAACGGAATAGCCAGCATCATCGAACAGTTGGAAAACCAGAAGGCGTCAATCGAAAGGGCGCTGCAAGCTCTTCGAGAGATAGAGGGCATCACCGGACCTGCGCGGACGCCCACAAAGCGCCGTGGCCGCCCGCCAATGAAGAAGAACGCGCCCCTGGTGGCGGCGAAGAAGAAGCCGGGACGACTAAGAAAGCTCAGTAGGTGCCGGTCAAGGCCAGCTTCGTCGAGCCGATGCTGCTGGAGCTTTCCACATCCCTGCCTGAGGGTGCCGAGTGGCTGCGAGAGCTGAAGCTGGACGGATTCCGCGCCATTAGGCTTCAAAACCGGCGGGAAGGTCCACCTCCGCTCTCGCAACGATAAGGACTTCAGCGGTCGATATCCGGCCATCACGAAAGCGCTGGCTGCCCTGCCGGCCGAAACGACAGTAGACGGCGAGATCGTTGCGTTCAATGAAGCGGGCAGCCCGTCGTTCAGCGCGCTCCAGAACTCAAGCGGACCAATCGTCTAGCTGCAGCGTACCGGGTGTTCCTCGATCAGTTCCGCTTTCATCGCCTGACTGAACTCCAGGAGTTGCTCGGCGCGGTCGATGCACTGATGGCACACCAATACATCTTCCTCCATCCTGACCACGGCCCGGTGATTCCGGGAGGCCGAGTCGCCCCAATGCTCAGTCGCCCCTATAGGCCGCGACGCGCTACACCGCTGGTGGTACGTTCTGGTAATGGCGCGCTCACAAAAATGGAAGATTATCGATCAATACGCCGGACCGCTGAGTCCATCAGAGGCCGCTGAGGGCATCAATGCAGCGATGGAGAACGCTCGTAGCCTAGCAGGCGACGCCCGGCTTCTACTCGATGCTGGGCGCGCACCCCGTGCAGCTTCACTCGCGATTTTGGCAATCGAAGAGTTTGGAAAGTACGACGTGTTGCACGCGATCTGCACGGCCGTTACAGAGGCGGCCCGCGCAGAGTCGTGGAAGCACTACAGAACTCACACCGGAAAGAATCACCTCGGTCTTCTATCGAATGAAGCGCTGGCGAACGCGTACGCCGCCGGGGATCTTGCTGGACTGGTCAAAGACACCTCGTTGGCGAACCGTAAGACGCTGGACGCGTTGAAGCAGTCAGGATTCTACACCGACTGTGCGCATCCGTCGGTGTGGCTGACCCCGTCCCGGATAGTCACTGTGGATCTAGCGACAACCTACGTCCGAGCAGCGGAAGCACTCGCCGTGAGCCACCAGCGGGTGTCTCCTCGTTCTATGCATCTCTGGGTCTCTCACACTGTGGGAAAACCTTTCAAAGACGGCCTTCTTAGTTGGGCTGCTGCCATGGAGCATGAGGGTCTCGTCTCAGGTAACTACGTTCCAAAGCTGCGCTCTTTTCTGAAGAGGCTACCCACGTAGAAGGCATCTTCCATGTCAACCCGCACTGTCACAGCACAACGGACCGTGGCTCGCACGTGCTGCTCGGGTCGCGGTTACAGCGGCTAGTACCGCACGTTCAATCCTCGTGACCGAAGTGTTTGACTACGGTCGGGATGCTGACTTCAATACCCGAGGCCCGCGCCCGCTGACTTCACCTTCGTCAACCGCTTCCAGACCTGCACGAACTCCTGGACCAGCTTCGCGGATGGCAGGCGCATGGCGTCGTAGCGGCAGGCGTTGTGATAGCACTTGTACTCGATTTCAAGCTGGTTGAGGGTCAAGGCCTCCAGCGACTTCCGAAAGCTTTCGAGTTCTTCAGCCGTGAGTGACTGCTTCTTCTCCGTGTAGTGACGCCGCGCCATACGAGGGGAGGATAGCACGAAAATGTTCGCCTTTTGTTCGCCCATTCCAGAGCGGGCATGGGGCACCCGTCTGCCGCGATCTGGTCTGAGAATTGCTGACGCTGCGATATGGCCGACGATAAAAGCAAGACTCGCCCGCAGGACGCGCAGCGCATCAATGTGAACGAGGCATACGAACTTCGAGACTGGTCGCAGAAGTTCGGCTGCACACCCGAGCAGCTCAAAGCTGCCGTCGCGAAAGTTGGAGTGATGGCGGTCGATGTCGAGCGGGAACTGAAGGGCCGATGAAGTCGTTTCTCCGGGTCGGTGACACGATCATCAACATGGCCCAAATACAGCGCGTAGAAGTCCTCGCGGGCGACGAGGTCGAACTTCACCTCTTGCCGGATTGGACGCAGACGTACTCGGGGCTGGAAGGCCGTGAACTATTTGGAGGGCCTCAGCGCCAATATCCATGACGGTTCGAAGCTTCAACCGAAGCAGCCGATCGGCGTGGTAAATCTCAGCCCCGTGCGGGAGGGAGCTGACGAGGACTGAGATCGAGGCAGGGGTAGCAGCCCAGGAGATGTTCCTCCAGCCGCACAGCGACGGGAGATTGAAGCCTGGTCTCCGGCAGGCTGGCTTCAGTGGGTCATGAGGAGCGGTCGCGCTGAACGCAAAAGCGCTGCCGTTACTGTTTATCGTAGATCGTGACGCCGGAGAATGGCTTCCCATCCGCGCCGGTGCCTTTGGTGGTCAGGGTTGCGGTCTTGCCGCCATTTGAGACGGCCCACTGGCCGGTTCCCTTGTACGTCCCGCCCTTCTTTGAACGGGTGTC
>JAOAPO010000166.1 GCA_025462945.1 Bryobacterales bacterium | reverse complement strand
CGGCTCCGTTCTGCAGTACACCAGCGGCCAGCTGCTCCAGGCCCCGGGCTCCAACAACAGCATCGGCACTTACTTCCCTGGACAAGGCACTCGCCAGTTCCGCGTAGCCGGCGTGCCGCTCTATCTGAAGGACCCGAACTGCGGTTGCCTCGATCCCACGAAGGAAGTTGCCCTGAACCCCGCGGCCTGGGTTGACCAGCCCGCCGGTGTCTTCGGCAACTTCGCCAACTACTACAGCGACTTCCGCGCTCAGCGCCGCCCCAGCGAATCCATGAGCTTCGGCAAGCGCTTCCCGGTCTGGCGTGAAAAGATGGCTCTCAGCCTCCGGCTGGAGTTCTTCAACGTCTTCAACCGGATGGTCTCGTTGCCGAACCCGTCAACGGCCAACCCAGGCACCGCGCCCACGTTCCAGAACGGTGTTCTGACCGGTGGCTTCGGCTACGTAGCTTTCAACCAAATCGCCTCGAACAGCCAGGCGAACACCTACCCCGCCCCTCGCACGGGCCAGATGGTGTTCCGGTTCGAGTTCTAATGTAACTATGTGGACCGGCTGGACGATTGCGTTACTCCTGGCGCAATCGTCCGTCCCGGAACTTGTCTCGAAGGCGCGTCAGGCTATGATCGCCGGTGAGATGCAGCAGGCAGAACAGTTTCTTGAACGGGCGGTGGCAGCGGATCCTCAAGCTGCTTCCGCCCGTTTTTTGCTTGGGTTTTGCCTTTATCTTGAAAACGATTTCGCTCGGGCCGAGATCGCGCTGGCCAAAGCGGATCAAAACGACGCGCGGGTGATTTTGTATCGCGCCCTGGCGGCTGAAGGGCTGGGCCGTAATCCGGAGGCTGTTGCCTTCTACCAGCGTGCCCTGAACCGCGATTCGCGCAATACTGAGATTCACGTTGCGTACGCTCGGCTCCTGCGGAAGCTGGGACAAACGGCAGCGGCTGAGGCCCTCCTCGATAAAGGCTTGCAAATCGCGCCCGCGGGACGAGACCTGCTCTATAGCAAGGGACAGTGCCTGCTGGACCGCGGTGAATTTCGTCTGGCAGCCGAAACCGGTGAACGTGCTCTTGCTGCCGCTGGCCCTGCGCCTTCTGAGCGTGAGATTCGTTTCCTGCTGACCCGCGCTTGGTTGAAAGCGGGCGATCCGGAACGTGCGGCAAAGCATCGGGCCGCATTCGAAAGCCTGCCCATGCCGCTGGTCCGCTGATGCTTTTACTCGCAACAGCTGTTTTCGTCGGCAGCGCGGTTTGTCAGCCCTGCCATCCCAAAATTGCCGCGGACTATGCAAAAACGCCCATGGCACAATCCAGTGGGCGCGTCACAGCGGTTCCCAATGGGGAATTCACCGCGGCGAACCATCGCTACCGCGTGGCGAATAACAGGCTCTTCTTCGACCAGGGTGAGGCTAACTTCGACTACTTCATCGGCTCGAATACTGCCGGTCGCAGTTATTTGTTCGCGCGCGAAGGCTACCTTTTTGAGTTGCCCGTCACCTGGTACCAGCGCGCAAGCAGGTGGGATGCATCTCCGGGCTATGAACACGAGGCGGCGGTCCGGCTGAATCGCCCCGTGGACCCAACTTGCCTCTCATGTCATGCCAGCCGGCTGCAGCCGATCTATGGCACCCAGAACCGGTACGCCGACCCGCCTTTCATCGAGAACGGTATCAGTTGCGAGAGGTGCCACGGGCCGGGTAGCGAGCATGCGCGGGATCCCCGGACTCAAGCCCTGGCGAACCCCGCGAAGCTGCCATCCGAAGAGCGAGATGCGGTCTGCGAGCAGTGTCATCTGACCGGAGAAGCCCGCGTGGAAAAGCCAGGACGCCGGTTCGCGGAGTATCGTCCCGGCATGAAGCTGTCCGTTTTGGTCACCTATCTGGTGTGGCAAAACCCTCCGACGGGCCTCAAAGTCACAAGCCATGTGGAAAAGCTCTCGCAAAGCCTCTGCCTGCAGAAATCAGGTGGCAAGTTGTCGTGCAGCACCTGCCATGACGTTCATGCGAACGTGACGAAGGGACGCGAGGTCTGTCTCACCTGCCACACGGTCCCGCACGGCGCCGACGAGAACTGCCTCACTTGCCACATGCCGAAGACCGGAACTTCCGATGTGGCCCACAGCGTGGTCACTGATCATTCCATCCCCGGGAAGCGGCGGACGGCGGCGGGCGAGCCAGCCCTGATTGCGTTCCGAGGGACAGCGGACGACCGTGCTTTGGCCCTGGGCTACGCCGAACTGGACGACCCGCGGGCGGGCGAGTACCTGAAGCGTGCGAGACCGGCCGATGCCGCTGTTTTGCTGCGACTGAACCAGTACGAGGCTGTACTGCGCACCGAGCCTTCGAATACAACGGCTCTAGTCAATTTGGGTGTGATCCACGCGTCCGCAGGCAAAACCGCCGATGCGGCCGCGCTCTGGCGGCGTGCACTGGAAGCGAATCCCGCCATTGAGGGCGCCTCTCTGAACCTCGCGAAGATCAGTCCGCCGACAGAGGCGCGGGTGATTCTGCGGCGCTATCTCACCTTCGATCCCGGTTCGGTTGCAGTCCGGTCCGCACTGGAGAGCCTTCGGTGAAAACCCTGCTCGCGCTCGCCGTGGCAATCGGAGCTGGTTTCGCCCTCGCTCCGTCGCCCGGCATCTACGAAATCTGGCCGGCTTCGAAAACCGGGATCACCTGGCGACATGACAACGCCAAATCGGAACGGCGCTACCAACCCGAGTCCATTGGACCAGGTGTCGCCATCTTCGATTACAACAATGACGGCCGCATGGACATCTACTTCCCGAACAGCGGGCCGGCGGATTTCTACAAGCCAGCCACCCCAGTGCGCGCGGCACTGTATCGCAACAACGGAAATGGCACCTTCACGGATGTGACGTTACAGGCCGGAGTTGCGAACTCCAGCCACTTCGGTATCGGTGCAGCGGCGGCGGATTTCGATGGTGACGGTCGGGTAGACCTTCTGGTCACGAACTACGGCACCAACACGCTTTACCGGAATCAGGGCGACGGCACCTTCGAAGACGTGACCCAGCGGGCGGGCCTCTCCGCTCCGGGCCTCTATACATCGGCGGTCTGGTTCGACTACGACAATGACGGCCACACCGATCTCTTTGTCGGCAGCTTCGTCCGCTACTCGAAAGCGCTTGAAAAAGACTGCCTCACGGCCGGTGTCCATCATTACTGTTACCCGGCGAGCTACGACCCGTCGCCCTCGAAGCTCTACCGGAATAACGGTGATGGGACCTTCTCCGACGAGAGCGTGAAGTCCGGGATCGCCAGTCATCCCGGCAAGACCTTCGGGGCCGTGGCTGTCGACCTCGATGGCGACGGCTACCTCGACCTCTTTGTCTCGAATGATTCGGTGCCCAACTTCCTTTTTCACAATCTGAGGAATGGTCGATTTCAGGAGATTGGCCTCGAAGCGGGCGTCGGCTATTCCGATGACGGCATTGCCCGCAGCGGCATGGGCGTGGACGCCGCCGACTACGACGGCGACGGCAAACCTGACCTTTTCGTGGCCAACCTCAACCGAGAGCGCTTTTCGCTTTACCGGAACCTGGGCAAACTCGCCTTCGCGGATATGGCCGGACCCTCTGCGGTCGGGCAGCACACTTACATGTACTCGGGTTGGGGCCTGCGCTTTTTCGATTTCGACAATGACGGAGATCTCGACCTTGTCCTCGCCAACAGCCATCCGGATGACCTGATCGAGGGTTCACGCACTGGCCTGAAATGGAAGGAGCCGCTGCTTCTGCTCGAAAACCGCAGCGGCACCTTCGCCAACCGGTCTGCCGACGCGGGCGACGGCTTTCGTCAGGACTATCCCGCGCGGGGTCTCGCCACGGGAGATTTAGACAATGACGGCTGGCCGGACCTGGTCGTCGCCAACAACGGCGACGTTCCGGTCATTCTCCACCATCGCGGCGGCTCCAACAACTGGCTGGGCCTGACCGGCCTGAAACCGGGAGATATCGTACGCTGGCCCGGGGGCGAAAGGTTTATAACGGGCGGCGGGAGCTATCTTTCGTCCCATGATCCGCGTCTGGTAATTGGGTTCGGTACGTCTGCCGGGCCAGTGTGGGTCGAAATACAACGCCACGAGCCCAAACAAACAAAGATCCGACTTGTGAAACCTGACTTAAATAGATACCATCCAATCGGGTAGTAAGTCGCGTGGCTGTTCGGCCACAAAGTCCTTCGTTTGTAGAGACTAGATTTACCAATGTTTTCAAAGTGTTAGGTGTGAGGGTTGTCTTGTGAAAAAGACAACTGTCACCGTTTTGTGCAATACTTCATTGCAGAAGGGCCAGGCCGCTCAAGCATCATGACGCAGTTAGACGAGGCAATCCATCGTTATCATCGGATCCTCGAATCCGAACCGTACCGGGATCTCCGGTGGGTAAAAAATCTTCAGGATCAAATGGAAGCACGCCAGCTGTCGACTGGCGGTCGCCTTTTGTGTCCATTCCTTCGTCCCAATTTCGTAACGCAAAAGCAGTACGATACCCTGGTCAAGACCGGCGAGGCACTGATCACAGCCGTCGACCGGATGTTGAAAACAGCTCTGGCGTCCCCGGCTGTTCTGGCGCGGATGCAGTTGCTGCCGGCTGAGAAAATGCTCGCCGCCGTGGACCCAGGCTATGATATCGCCGAAGTCTCGTCCCAGTTCGATCTGCAACTCCAGAACGGGTCGATGCACGTCTCCCAGTACAGCGCGGATGCTCTGACCGGTACGGCCTATGCCGACGGACTCTCGGATATCTTCTTCGATTGCCCTCCGGTGAAAGAGTTCAAGCGTCGCTACAATCTTACGCGTGTAGGTGGTAAGAAGCCTTTCCTCCAGGCCCTCTTGAAGGCCTGGAAGTTGTTCGGCGGCAAGAAAAAGCCGAATATCGCCATCGTCGAATTCCGCAGCGCGACCGGTCGTTCCGAATCTGAGATCTTTCGCGAGTTCTTCAAGGACGAAGGCTACGAAACGGAAATCTTCTCGCCAGAGCAACTGGATTATAAGAACGGCGTTCTCAAAGCCGGTTCTTACGAGATCGATCTGATCTACCGCCGCGTGAGCGTGCAGGAATTCCTGCTCCGCTTCACGTTGAACCACCCGCTGGTGCAGGCCTACAAAGACCGTAAGGTTTGCGTGGTGAACAGCTTCCGGTCTGAACTTTCTCATAAGCGTGCGATGTTTGCGCTGCTGACCGATGAAACTCTGACTGCCAAATTCCCTCCCCATGAGCGCAAGGCGATCAAGGAGCATCTGCCGCTGACGCGTGTCGTGAAGGCGGGCAAAATCGCCTGGAACGAGGAAGTGGTAGACCTTCTGGATTACATTCAGAAGAACCGCGAGACTCTGGTTTTGCGGCCCAATGATGACTACAGCGATCTGCAGACTTTCGTGGGCGCTGAGCATGACGAGACCGCGTGGGCCCGTGCCATCCGCGAAGCGCAGCGCGCTCCGTATGTCGTTCAGGAACGCTCCGTGCCATCCCGTACCGTGTTCCCGATGCTGAGTTTCGGGAATCTGGAATTCCGCGAGATGCAGGTGGACGTGCAGCCACAAGCTTTCCTCGGCAAGGTCGCCGCCTGCCCCAGCTACATTTCCCCGTCGGGCGCTGGTACTTATTCACCAACGGCCGGAATCGCTCCGACCTTTATCATCGACCCTAAGAGTTAAGACGTGCCCGGGCGGGCGTGGTGAATTGAATGCCGGCGGGAGTGCGTTTGTGTTACCCCTTATTAAATACGAGGTTTCACCAAAATGCGCCCGAATCGGATTCTGCAGCTCGCTCTCCCTCTTTTTCTCGCCACGCTCGCGACCTCTCAGACCCTCCCCACCGGCGTCCAGAAGAAGGCGACGCTGGCGGGCATCACTGAATACACCTACTCCAACGGACTTCGTGTAGTCCTCATCCCAGACGCCTCCAGCCCGAAGATCACCGTCAACATGGTCTACATGGTGGGCTCGCGTCACGAAGGATATGGCGAGACAGGCATGGCTCACCTGCTTGAGCACATGAACTTCATCTCCACTACGAACGGTCGCAGTATCAAGAACGAACTCACCGCTCACGGGGCGCAGTGGAACGGCACCACCGACTACGACCGGACGAACTACTACGAGACCTTCAACGCCACGGACGACAACCTGAAGTGGGCGCTTTCGCTGGAAGCCGACCGCATGGTGAATATCCGCCAGGAGAAGCAGATTCTCGACACCGAGATGACCGTGGTTCGGAACGAATTCGAGCGTGGAGAGAATAGCCCACAGCGCGTTCTGATGGAACGCGTGCTGTCGACCGCGTATCTGTGGCACAACTACGGCAAATCCGTAATCGGCTCTCGCGTCGATCTGGAGCGCGTACCCATCGATCGCCTCGCCGCTTTCTACCGCAAGTTCTACCAGCCGGATAATGCGGTGCTGGTGATTGCCGGCAAGATCGACGCGACCCAGACGCTGGCATATGTTGCGCAGACGGTCGGCGCGATCCCGAAGCCGACTCGGAAGCTGGAGGACATGTACACGGTGGAACCGCCGCAGGATGGCGAGCGGTATGTGGAGCTGCGGCGCGTGGGCAATGGCCGTCAGGTGATTATGGCCTGGCACGGGCCGGCGATGGCCCATGCCGATTCCGCAGCCCTGGAGATTCTGACCGGCATCCTCAACGGTGCCAACGGCACGGGGCGGCTGACGAAAGCGCTGCTCGACAACAAGAAAGCAATATCGGCTCGGATCAACTTCAACGAGATGCACGACCCCGGTTACATCATGGCGTCGGCATCGCTCAGCGACGACCAGTCTCTGGACGACGTTCGCGCAACACTGAGCAGCACGGTCGCCGGGATGGCCACCGAGCCGCCCACGAAAGACGAAGTAGAGCGGGTCAAGACTCGCATCATCCGGCAGATGGAACTCTCGATGAACAACTCCGAGCGGACCGGGATGGGACTGACGGAAACGATCGCGAACGGCGACTGGCGGCTTCTTTTCCTCAACTACGAACAGATCAAAGCGGTGACTCCGGAAGATGTCGCTCGCGTGGCGAAGCTTTACTTCAAAGTTTCAAACCGCACTGTCGGCGTGTTTCTGCCAACGCCCGATCCCGACCGCACGTTCGTGCCGGAAACGCCCGACCTCGAGAAGAGCCTCAGCGGATTGAAGACGACGATGCCCGTCAGTGAGATTGGCGCCTTCGACCCCACTCCGGCCAACATTGAAAAGCATCTGACGAGGACGACTCTGCCCAATGGCCTGAAACTGGTCACGCTGGCTCGTCCGGCTAAAGGCAATCAGATGTCGGTCACCATCCAGCTTCGCTTCGGCGATGAGAAGTCCCTGGCGAGCAAGAGCGCCGTGGCCCAGATGACCGGCTCACTGCTGATGCGAGGCACAAAGAACAAAACTCGCCAGCAGATTCAGGATGAGATGGATAAGCTCAATGCCCGCGTGGCGGTGGGTGGCGGGGGGGGCGGTCGCGGCGGCGGTGGAGCCGGCGTCGGCCTCGCGAGCGTTTCGGCTTCAGTACAAACCGTCGCCGCGAATCTTGGACCGGCGTTGCATCTGGCCGTGGAGATGCTGCGCGAACCAGCCTTCCCCGAGTCGGATTTCGACCAGGTGAAGAAGCAGATGATCGATGGCCTCGAGCGTGGCCGGGCCGAACCCGGGATGCTCGCCGTGGAAGCGCTGCAGCGAGGTATCGGGCAATATCCCAAAGGCGATGTCCGCTACGTTCGCAACATCGACGAGCAGGTGGAGGAACTGAAAAAGGTCACGCTCGACGACGTGCGTGCTTTCCACAAGCAGTTCTACGGCGCGTCGAACGCCATCGTCGTCGTATCTGGAGAACTGCCGCCAACGGAAGTACAGAAGCTGGTGGAACCACTGCTGGGCAACTGGAAGAGCAGTCTGGCTTACGCCCGTATAGAGTCCCGCTTTCAGCGCAGCGTCGCTCCCATCAATCTAAAGATCGAAACGCCGGACAAGCAAAATGCGCAGTTCGAAGCTGGCATGAACTTCCTGATGACGGACGCCGATCCCGATTACCCGGCCATGCTGCTGGCCAACTACATCTTCGGAGGGTCCATCACGGCTCGGCTGCCCGATCGCATCCGTAACCGGGAGGGGCTTAGCTACAGCGTGAATTCCGGGATGACCGCACCCAGCGAGGGCAATCTCGCGTCGTTCCGGGCTCTCGCGATCGCGAACCCGAAGAACGCCCCCAAAGTGGAGGCAAGCTTCAAAGACGAACTGGCGAAGACTCTGGAGGCGGGTTTCACAGCCGAAGAAGTCAGCAGCGCCAAAAGGGCTTACCTGGACCAGCGCGCCGTGCAAAGAGCGCAGGAACAGGCACTTCCAGGCCTCATTCTGCAGCGCGAGGCGTCAGGTCGAACGTTGGCCTGGGACGAGCAGATGGACAACAAACTCGCCGCCCTCACACCAGCCCAGGTAAGCGCCGCGTTTCGCAAGTACGTGGATCCGACGAAGGTCTCCATTGTCAAAGCGGGAGACTTCAAAGCAGCCGAGGTCTACCGCTAAGCGATGGAACCGTCAGCCGCCGGCATTTGCCGGGAACATCTGCAATTCATGGCCTGGGCGGACACGCTGCTGACGGCAGCGGTGGCGCAGTCCACGCCCGAATCGGTGACGCCGCTGCAGCATGTTTACCTCGGCGAGGTGGTGTGGTTGGAGCGGGTGTCAGGCAACGAAGCCGCGCAGATCACGCAGTACGCAGCTCCTGAGTCGATTCACGAGCTGAGTACTGCTTTTCGCGAAATCCACGCTAAATGGCTGGCGTGGGCGAACGCGTTCGAAGACTTCGATACCGTGGTCCCACACAGGAATTTAAAAGGAGAATCGTTCCGCATGCCTGCGTGGCAGATCGTACTCCACCTGGTGAATCACGGCAGCTACCACCGGGGACAAGTCGCGGCACAGTTGCGGTCCAGCGGCTTTGCGCCTCCCGCAACCGACCTGATCATCTGGTACCGAACGCAGCGAGCTCAATCTTCGCTGCCCCCGAGCAGACCGCTGAACGAATCGAGAACGCCGTGCTGATCGCCGCCGCGACGAGTGGGGGCCAGTTCGCGCCGTAGTTTCTGCAGCGTCATGCTCTGCAGGATCACTCTGCCCGGACCGGTCAGCGTAGCCAGGAACATGCCTTCGCCGCCGAAGATCGCGGTCTTGATACCGCCTACGTACTGGATGTCGTAACTGACGGTTTCGTCAAATGCCACAATGCAGCCGGTTTCTACCTGAAGGCTTTCGCCAGGCTGCAGCGTGAATTCGACGAAGTCGCCGCCCGCGTGGATGAAGACGAGGCCGGGCCCGGTGAGCTTTTGCAGGATGAAGCCTTCGCCGCCAAAGAAGCCGGCGCCGAGCTTTTTCACAAATGCAACGCTCAGGGTGACGCCTGGCTGCGCAAAGAGGAAGGCGTCGCGCTGCGTCATGACGCTCTGACCGGGGCTGAGTTCAAACGCCTGAATGCGGCCGGGATAGCTTCCCGCAAAGCCCACTTCGCCCGCTCCGCTGGCTCGGAAATAGGTAACGAAAAGCGATTCGCCGGTGACCGTTCGCTTGAGAGCGCCCAGCAGTTTGTCGCCCAGCGTTTCACCCGTCATGCGGGTGTCCCACGCGACGTTGGGCGTCTTGTAGACCATCTTGCCGGCTTCAGCATAGACCTGCTGGCCCGGACGAAGGCGAACGCGAGCGATCTGCAGGTTGTCGCCCACAATGGCGTACTCAAGCGGGTCAGGGGAATAAGCGGCCGAGGCGACAGGTGGTGGCGCATCGGTGGTTGCACCCTGAGGAGTACCGCAGGCACCGCAAAAATTCGCCGCATCCGGCATCTGAGAACCGCACTTTGAGCAATAAGCCATCAGCTTATTGTGCCTTATTCCGGAGAATTGGGCTGCACCGGCGGTGTTGGGTTATCAGGCAGAAGAGATCCGTCTGCCCGCGCCAGAGAAATGGTGGCGGGGTAGCTGCTGCGCCCGTCCAGATAGACGATCAACGGCTGCGTCGACCCCACAGGAGCGGCCGCGCTCACGATCAGGTTCAACTGCCAGGTATTGCCCGTGAGCGGAGTGGCCGAGAGCGGAACATAGGCGACGCCCCCTACGGAGACGGATGTTCGCTCGAGAGCAAGGGTTCCGGTGGTCGGGAAGAAGCCGTCCACAACGAGGCCCAGTACTTCTCCCTGCCGGGCCGGGGTTCCGAGGCTGATCGGGACGCCATTGCTGTTCAGCACCTGCCTGATCGTGGCAGGGGGCGTATCGATACTGATCAGGAGTGGAAAAGCGTCAGCAGCGCCGTTGTTGAAGGTCAGAACGGCCGGCCCGGGAGGTAAAGCAGCCGGAAGCTGAAAGGTCATCAGAGTCTCGGTTGCCTGGACAATCGTGGCGGCTTTTGCGCCCACGGTCAGCACGGCACCGGCACCCTGCGGCAGGAGGTTCGCACCACGAACATTCACCAGGGCACCTGCATAGGCTCCGGTCAGTCCGGGCTGCGCGTTCGAAAAGACCGGAACGATCCGGGGCCTGGTCGGAACCGGCGGCGTGATCTGGAAGCCTGACGGCGACGTCGCGAGTTGAAAACCAGAAATGACGCTCACGACTGAATTCGAGAGGGCCGCGGCGTTTGCCACCGACACGTTGACCACAACGCGATTGGGCCCAAGAACGAAGACGCCCCGGACAACGACATCGGAAGTTCCGAAGCCAACCACTACCTGACCGGGAGAAAAAGCGAAGCCATTCGTGTTGATATCGATCAATGACTCGGAACCGGCGGGGAGCGACGACGGGCTGATCGAGGTTATGAGCGGCGTTGTCGAGGCACCGTAGGCCCAGCGGACCGGCGTGGCGGCCTGCACGAACTGCGAGTTCTGGCCGTCGAGGTTGTACGCGGTGATGGTGGCCACCTGACCGTCGGCTCCGGCCGGAGGAATGACAACCGCCAACCCGGTTTTGGCATCCAGCGCCACGAGAGTTGCCGGGAGGCCGTCGAAGTAGACCCGGGTTTCTGCATTCCAGTTTGTTCCGGCTACGGTCAGCGTTCCATCGTTATTGGAGGCAACGGCGGAGACCTCAGGCGGGGACTGGCGGGTCAGGATCACGCCGGCGGGCAGCACGTGCAGGAAGTTCGGCGTGGAGAAAACAAGGTGCTGTTGACCCGTTCCGGCGAACAGATTGAACCCAAGATCAAGGGCGATGTACGTAAACCCGTTCGCCTCGTAGGGCCGAATGCCGCCCTGCTCGATCCGAGCCGAATTGCCCAGAAACTGGACGTTGAGCCCCGCTGCCTGGCCGTTCGCTCCCAGACCGACGCCCGCCGCCACTACGGTGCTGTTGTCGCCCAGCATGTTGACGTAGGCCGGCTTGACGGCCATGGTGTAGTTCTTGAAGTATCCGTAGACGCCCGCATCGTAGATGGGAACCGAGGTCCTTGAAGAGAGCGCAAGGTTGACCTGTTCGACGGTTTGGGCGGATTGGACGGAGATCGGTGTCGCGTCCGCGAGGCTGGTCGTACCGGGGTAGAAGAGCGCGTTCGTCGCTCCGGAGCGGGCGGCGACCGAGCCATCGGCGTTCCATGGCCCGTAAATGTCGGCGTCGGGCGGGAGCGGCTGGGCGTAGACGAAATACTGGCCTGCGGGGATGCCGTTAATGCGGTAGGTGCCGTCGGGGTTCGTCAGGGCGCTGATGGCGCTGCCACCGGCGCGAATTGCCACGACCGAAGACAGGTGAACGCCGACCCCGCCGTTCGTGACCCGGCCTGAGATGCTGCCGAACTTAGCGAATGCAGCGTTCGGGTAGAGACTGGAAATCGCCGCGATGTCGTCGCCGTCGAGGGGATGACTCACGGTTGTCGCGCGCGTGGTCGCTGTCGACATGGTGGCCGAAGTGAAAGTATGCTGCAGGCCCAGTGCATGCCCCATCTCATGAACCGCCGTCATGAAGAACGTTTCGTTGTAGCTTGGACCGGGGGCGAGGCGGAGGTTGCGGTTGAGGTGAACAGCCGCGCGGCGAATCGGAACAAACGAACCCGTTGCAGTCACGACCGGTGCAGCCAGGGACGTTGGGCCGCCGTAGCCGAGCAAACCAGGGGGCAGGTCTTCGAACACGATGTCGCCGCCCGGAGTGTTCTGCAAGGTGGCGGTGTTTTCGAGACCACCGAAAGCAACGCGCAGATCTGAAGAAGGCACCGCGTTCCAGACGGCGACCGCCTGGCGGAGTTGGCCCACCACCGAGTTGAAACTGTCGGTGGGAGTGTAAGTGGCGGGACCATCCTGCGAGACGAAGAATGACACGGTCTTATCGGGCAGCAGAGAGAGGTCGAATTTTTCCGGTACAGCGATTCCGTTCAGGTAGTGAATGAAGTGATAGTAGGCGGGCGCGGGTATGGCAAGCACAGCAGCGATCGCAAAGGCAATTCCGTAGCGTCTCACTGGGTAAACCCTCTGCCCGCCGCGGACTGAACTTTAGACCGCAGGTCACTGAGGCTGATGGTGACAGCACGGTCCGCGACTTTCTTGCCGGATGCGTCGAGCATCATTTCGCCGATTTTGGCGCGCGTCGCCAGAGATGACGCTGCAGCCTGGGGAGGCAACTCGAAAAGCCCCTGGCTCAGGCCCAAAAGGTGCGTGATGCCGGTCGAGGACTTCCAGAGGAACAGGACGTATTCCCTGCCCGTGCTCAGTTCGGGAACACCGGGAAACGACTGCTGGAACTTGCCCGATTGGCCGCCGGGGACCATCACTTCGCTGGCGGGAGCGCCCTTCCAGACTTCGGCGCTGCGTAGCTTGTAGTGTGTGTAGACGGTCGCGTTGACCACACTCGTATAAGAGCCGGTCACGGTGGCCTGCACGACGGCCGTCGCCTTCTCGGCCATCTGGTCCAAAGTGAGCTGTTCGAGGGTCGCCGCCGGAGCCGCGAGCGCGCAGACCGCTGCCACAACGGCGAGTCGCGGACACAAGTTTAACCGGTTTGACATCATTCCTGGATGTCTGGAAAGCAGTTCGCGTTCCACCCGCCTCTGGTGGAAGCACGGCACTTAGCCGAGGGCCAAAGTACTGCCTAGTACCAGTGCGACACGCCTTTGAGACAAAGTGCCCCACAAGTGAACATCAGTCGCTGCGAACCACCAGAATCGGGATGTTCAGCGCGTGCCGAACGGGGTTGATGGTGTTGCCAAAGATAAGGTCCTTGATTCCGCCGTGGCCGTGCGCGCCCATCACCAGCAGATCGGCCTGAATCTCGCGAGAGTAACGCACGATTTCCTTGCGTGGATTGGAACTGTGGCGGATTGCGGTTTCAACTTTCAGGTCGAGTTCGCCCAGCGAGTTGACGAGCGAATCAATGTACTCGCGACCGGCCTCCACTTCGGCCGTTGACGAATCCTGTCCGTAGATCTGACTCGTCACGCCTTCTTCCACGTGGAGCAGGAAAATACTGGCCCCGTGTCGGGCAGCCATGCCGGCGGCGTGACTCAAAGCCAGCCGGTCGAGCGGCGAGTGATCGAGGGGAACCAGGATCCGGCGATAACTGGGGGCTTCGATGACCTTGGGCAGGACGGTCTCGAGGCCGAGCGTGGGAACGGGTGCTGCTTCGGTGCGTCGCAGAGGCTGGAAAGTTACCCAGAGGAGCAGACAGAGAATTGTGCCCGCGAGCGCGATGGAAAGTGTCCAGACCACGGGCGCCCAGCTTCCGGCACCGGCCGCCCAGGACCCGATCGTTTGGCTGGCGAGCCATAGATTGAGGCTGACAACGATGGCCGCCGTCACCCAACCGCCCAGGCGGAGCTTCCAGCCGTTGGCGAAGATGCCCATTTTGGTCCGATCGCTGGTGAAGTGGATGAGCGGGATGATGGCGAAGGGGAGTTGAAGATTGAGGACCACCTGGCTCAGAATCAGGAGCTTGAATGTGCCGTCGTTGCCCGAGATCCAGATCACAACGGCAGCCGGGGCGATGGCGAGAAGGCGCGTGACCAGCCGGCGAAGCCAGGGCTGAATACGGATATTCAAAAAGCCTTCCATCACGATCTGGCCGGCGAGGGTGCCGGTGAGAGTGGAGGACTGGCCGGAACAGAACAACGCAACGCCGAAGAGCTTTGCCGCGACCACCGTGCCGACGAGCGGCGTCAGGAGTTTGTAGGCCTGCTGGATCTCGGTCACACTTTGGCCCGCCTTGTAGAAGACGGCGGCGGCCAGCACCAGAATCGCGCCATTGATGAACAGGGCGCCGTTCAGAGCGATAGCGCAATCGAAGAAGTTCCAGCGGCAGGCCGCCGCTTTCTCCTCATCGCTGCTGCCGATTCGCCGCGTTTGAACGAGGGCCGAGTGGAGATAGAGATTGTGCGGCATGACGGTGGCGCCCAGCATGCCGACCGCGGTGTAGAGACTGCGGCTGTCGATCCGGGGAATCAGGCCGCCAAGGATGCCGCCGATCTCGGGTTTCACGATGAACATCTCAACCGCGAAACAGGCGGCGATGACGAGGATAAGGCCGAGGATGAAAGCTTCCAGGCGGCGGATCCCGAGGCGCTGCAGCCAGAGGATCAGCAGCGTATCGAGGGAGGTGATCGCAACACCCCAGAGCAAAGGGATGTTGAACAGGAGGTTCAGGGCGATTGCCGCACCCAGGACTTCGGCCAGATCGCAGGCTACTATCGCGATCTCGCACAGGAACCAAAGCGCGAGGTTGACCGGACGAGGGTAGGTTTCGCGGCAGGCTTGCGCCAGATCGCGTCCCGTGACGATGCCGAGGCGGGCGCAGAGGGTCTGCAGCAGTACTGCCATGGCGTTCGACATGACGAGAACCCAGAGCAACTGATAGCCGAAGTTCGCCCCGCCGTCGAGGTCAGTGGCCCAGTTGCCGGGGTCCATGTAGCCGACGCTGACCAGATAGGCCGGGCCCGCGAAGGCCATGCCCTTGCGCCACTTCGAAAGGTATTCGGTGGGAACGGACTCGTGGACGTCGGAAAGGGAGCGGCGCGCGTTGCCGGTCATCGGGCGTTTCCGGTGTGGGCGACCAGGACGCCCGCCGCCAGTTGCGGAGTCAGGCGGGCAGCAGCCTGGCCGTCGATCCTTACCAGAACGGAGACCGTTCGGGAGCCAGGCTCGATCAGGATTTGGGCGCCGGGCACAAGGCCGAGCAGTTTCATTTCCCGGAGAGCCGCAGGATCCCGATCGGAGACGCTGCTGACGGACCCTGGGACGTCGCAGGGCCAGTTCGTGAGTTCCATCTCGGCGCGGATGGCCAGAGGGCCGTTCTTGGGGGGAATCGAGTGGCCATGCGGATCGAGGCGGGGGTCGCCGAGACGGGCAGAGATGCGGTCTTCGAGGCGCTCGGAGATGTAATGCTCCAGGCGCTCGGCCTCTTCGTGAACTTCATCCCAGGAATAGTCGAGGACGTCGTGGAGGAAACGTTCGAGCAGGCGGTGATGACGGATCACCTCGAGTGCGCGGCGGCGGCCAGCCTCACTCAGTCTGACGCCATGGTGCTTTTCGTAAGCAACGAGGGGCGTTTCAAGAGCGGCGAGCTTTTGCAGCATTCCCGTAACGGAAGCCGCGCGAATACCGAGATGGGCCGCAAGGGCGTTGCCGGTGACACGTGCATCCGTGTTCCCGCTGAGTTCCAGGATGGCTTTGAGGTAGTCATCGACTGCCTCAGTGGTGGCGGCGAGAGGGAATTTAGTCATGCCTAAATTCCCATTGTACAGGCCTCGCGATTTAGAACGGCAGGCGGCGTACGGGCGCCGACACTCCGTTGCCGGAATCTGCCTGCGCGGGACCGGGACCGTCGGAACGGCGAGGCCCCTGCGCGATACCTGTAAAGCTGACTTCGTCGGCTTCGAAGCTCAACGAGCGATCGAGAATCATTTCAACGGTACTTCCCTTCGCGAGCACGGCATCAGGACCGCGCGTCAGCAGGACACCAGCCAGCCCTGCGGCAGCACCAGCCGCGCCGCCGATTCCTGCACCCATCCCGTTGCGGGCAATCAGGCCACCAAGCGAGGCTCCGCCGAGGCCGCCGGTCGCGACTGTCTTCAGATCGCCGCCTTTGTTGGAGTCACCCTTGACTACGCCCTCTTTGGCATCGAGCTGTTCACTCCCGCGGGCGTCGATCCCGCCGAGGCGCGAGCGGAAATCGCGGGTCGTGCCGTTCGGAAGGATGATGGAATCGAAGCGAACGTAGAGTTCGCCCTTCCCCTTCACCCGGCCCGGTCTCTTCACCTGGGTCACGGTTCCCAGGACGTGGCTGCCTGGGGGAATGACGATGTGATTGCGAACCACTATCGGGAAAACGGTCTCGAGATAGACCTTTTCGCCAACGGCCGAGTGCTTCGTGCTCACGCTGCTGATGAGACCAAGTGCAATGCGGGTACCGGCTTCGACCGTGTAGGCGGGAGACGCGGCAGCGGATGCTTCGTGATTGGGCGTGACAGCAGTCGGCGCAACAGCGGGCGTCTGCGCTGTAAGAGCGGAGACTGCGGATCCGGCAAGAAGCAATAGCGCGGCGAAACGGGTCTTCTGGGTGTCCATATTGAGGC
>JAOAPO010000150.1 GCA_025462945.1 Bryobacterales bacterium | reverse complement strand
GGCGGGCAGAGTGAGTTCCTGGTGGGCTATGCTCCGGGCACGCCTGTGCAGCCGATGCCGGACGGTCGCGGCAAACTGCTGAAGGCGGGTTCCGATATCATCCTGCAGTTGCACTACACCGCGAACGGGAAGCCTGGCACGGACCAGAGTTCAGTGGGACTGGTCTACTCCAAAGTGCCCGTCACGGAGCGGGTGTACACGATTTCCGCTTCCAACAACAAGTTCGTGATCCCGCCGGGCGACGGCAACTACGAGGTGAAGTCGACGTTCGAGTTCGGCGCGGACACGCACGTCACGATGCTGACGCCGCACATGCACCTGCGCGGCAAAGACTTCCTCTTTACGGCCGTTTATCCCACGGGCGAGCGGCAGGTACTGCTGAGTGTGCCGAAGTACAGCTTTGCCTGGCAACTGGCGTACCAGCCGGTGCAGGACATCGTGATGCCGAAGGGATCGAAGATCGAATGCGTGGCGCACTTCGACAACTCGCCGAACAACCCTTTCAACCCGGATGCCACGAAGGAAGTGCGGTATGGCGATCAGAGTTGGGAAGAGATGATGTTCGGCTTTTTCGACGTGGCGATCGATGCGACGAAGGACCTGCGCAGCATCATGCCGCAACGGCAAGCGGAGTCTAAACCTGCGGCTTTGGACTAAACTCGCGTTCCTGGTGGTGACGCCGGCGTTCGGCCACGACATCGTGACCACTAAACTGACGTGGACGCAGGAGGTGTCGCGCCTGGTCTACAAGCACTGCGTCTCGTGCCATCGCGAGGGCGGCAGGGCGTTCAGTCTGACCACGTATGCCGAGGCTCGTCCCTGGGCCAAGGCGATTCGGGATGAGGTGCTGGGTCGCCGGATGCCGCCCTGGGGTCCGGTGAAGGGCGTGGGCGAGTTCCACGACGACGCCAGCCTGTCGCTGCCAGAGATCGATATGTTCGTGGCCTGGGTGGAAGGCGGGGCACCGGAAGGCGATCCGGCGCTACTGCCTTCGCACGTTCCTGGAGCCGCTACTACGCCCGTTGCGCTTTCGACGAGGCGCGTGGTTGACGTCGCGACTTCGCTGACGTTGAGTTCTCCGCTTACGGTTCAGGGTCTTCGGCCGGCAGGCCTTCAGGACCGTCAATCTTTGGAAGCCTGGGCGACGAAGCCGGATGGCTCAGTGGAGCGGCTCATTTGGCTGCGCGACGTGCGGACCATGGCGTTGCGCGACTACCGCTTTCGTACTCCTGTTCGGCTACCACGGGGCACGAGCGTCCAGGTCACAGGTCCGTCCGGGAGTTCTCTCAAGCTGCTCTGCGACTGATCGCGAAACGGCTCACGTTGGAAGGGCCATTGCTTACAGGCAAGGCGTGGAACACCTGAGCGAAATCGGTGGTGTCGAGGTCGGCCACGACCGTGGGTTCGAGCAGAAGTGGTGGACCTTCATGCAGTCAGTCTGGACCGGAATGGCCCTGCTCGTCATCGTGGGGCTAACGGGTGCGCTGGGCCGGGGTCCGCTGAACAATGTAAGTGCGCGGTCAGGGAGTCTGAGCGCTCGGTACGAACGACTGATGCGGTTCAAGACACCGTCCGAAATACGCCTGGAGGTGGCCTCACCACCTTCCGGGCAATTTAGTGTGGAGATCCGGGGGAGTTGCTTCCAGAAGTCCGGTGTGCGTAGCTTAACGCCTGAACCGATCGCTGCGCAGCCGCTGACGCAGGGTGCTGTCTACACTTTCCCCGGCCCGGCGAAGCCCACGCCCGCGACTATCGCGGTGGCCTTCGAGCCCGGGTCGGTTGGCCCTGTGGATTGCCACATCTCCGCCGGCACCGACGCTCTGTCGATCCGTCAGTTTATTCTTCCGTAGAGGGTTTAAATGGGAACCATTCTTCGTGCAGTTGTGGTGTATCTTTTCCTCCTTCTCATCATCCGGGTGGTGGGGCGCCGTTCGTTCGAACAGATGACGCCGTTCGAACTGATCCTGATGTTCATGCTGGGCGGCATGGGGATCCAGGCGATTGTCTCGGATGACAGATCGCTTACGAATGCGCTGATGGGGATGATGACAGTGGCTCTTATGCATATCCTCATCTCGTGGCTGAAGGTTCGATCCGGCGCGATTGGGAGATTGATCGACGGGACACCGATCGTGATCGTTGAGGATGGGCGCTGGCACGAAGACGCGCTGCGCCGCATGCGTCTGCACACCCAGGACGTGATGACGGTGGCCCGTCAGGCGGGGCTGGAACACCTAAGTCAAATCCAGTTTGCGGTGGTGGAGCGGAATGGCAGCATCTCGATCATCCGGAAGCAGCAGAAATCCTGAGCGCTACGCGGCTGGAAGCGGTTAGACTGAGGTCGTGTTCCTTAAACGCGCTGCAGACTCCGCCACATTTTCGCCCGAGAAGATGACCAAAGCCACGCTGGTACCCGGCCAGTCGTTGTTTGCTGGCCTGAACGCCTTCGAACCCGGTCAGGAGCATGCGCTGCACTCGCATGAGGGCCAGGAAAAGCTCTACATCGTAATGGCGGGGACCGGCGATGTGCGGATTGACGAGCAGACGGAAAGGCTGTCGGCGGGTGACCTGGCGTTTGCCGGTGCTGGCGTACCGCACTCCATTCGCAATTCGGGGCCGGACCGGCTGGTGGTCATGGTTGTGCTCGCGCCTCCGCCGGCTCAGTAGAAGACGGCGACCTCGGCACGCGATTATTGTAGCTGGATGCTGCAGATCGCCATAGCCGGTGCTACCGGGTATATCGGGG
>JAOAPO010000121.1 GCA_025462945.1 Bryobacterales bacterium | reverse complement strand
CTCGTCCAGAAGCAGGCGCCTCAGCGTTCGTAAGTCATTGAGAATACGACGGCTCGACGATATATTCGAATTGAGTTTCGTCAAATTGAAGTGGACCAGCTGCAAAGCGTCCCGCCGCCGCTCAGCTCCGTCCGCAGTCGCGAGTGCAATGTCTGCGGACACGTCGGCAATCGCTTCAGCGACGGCTTCGGCCAGCAGCGACACGTACTCGTGAGAACTCTCGATGTCGTCGAAAGGCGTTTCCGCATGGTGACGGCTCATATTGTCCTCCCCACGAGTATTGACTGATCTGCAGAGCAACGCAAGCAGAATATAGCGGCGACACACCCGCACGTGTTAGCATTAAACAGTTCCGACACGAGTGCGGGGACGTAGTTCAGTTGGTTAGAACGCCGGCCTGTCACGTCGGAGGTCGCGGGTTCGAGCCCCGTCGTCCCCGCCACTTCTCACCCTGTTTTTTCAACAACTTCCAGTATTTTCGGCGCTTCGGCGCTAACGTTTGCTAACATCCGGCTCGGCTGCCGTTTGTTCGCTCCGATCACGTCGCACATCGCATCGTCCCAAATCTTCGCGGCAGCCAGTTCGTCGGCCTCGAGGACGTGAGCGTAGATTGACAACGTGATATACGCGTTCGCGTGGCCGAGGCGCTTGGCAACAGTTGGGATCGGACACCGGCACTCAGCAGTTCGCTCGCATGAGTGTGTCGCAGGGAGTGCAAGCTTACGCCATCCGCCCCTTTTTCATTGCTTCGGCCACTTTTGCGCCCGCTCGATCCGGGCTGTAGTAGTCACCCTCCGGCCGACAGAACACAAGATCCTTATCCCGGCAATCCGGACCGACGAGCGCGCGATCGCGATCCTGCTCGAGCCGGTGGTTCGCGAAGGGATCCAGTGCCGCGACCGGTACCGCGAAGCGCCGCGGCTTCTCTGACTTCGTCGACTTGATTCGGAGTCCCGCTTTCGTTTGTTCGAGCTGTCGAAAACGATATCTTTCCAGGTGAGAGCCAGTAGCTCGCCGTGGCGGGCGTCAGTCGCCAGCCCCAGAGATGATCAGCGGATACAGGCGGTTCCCCCCGCTCCTGCTTCAGTATTTTCGTGACGCTGCCCTTCTCCACGACGCTGGGCGGCCTCTTTGTGAGCTTCGGAAGCTCGATACCGTCCATTGAATTTCGCGGGATCATCTGCCACTTCACGCACTTCACGGCCTTCTCAAAGCAGCCGTGGACGACGCAGGCGATATGCCGAACGGTCTTTGGTGCGTGGCTGGCCGTGCTGCAGGCAGCATCCAGGTGCGGTTCGCGGCACCCTCCTGCGGGATTATTGTGGCGAGCCCACACGGCCAGCACGCTCTCGCGCATCACACTCGCGCATCACATCAAGGATAAGTTGTCTCGCCTCCATCGGTTGGCTGGAAGCCATATCCCCTGAAATCAACAGCATGCATCATGGTGCGGAAAAGCCGCAGGCTGGTGCGGGAACGCCGCAGGTTCCGCGCAGCATAGTCCGGAAATCCCGCAGGATACTGACGCCTCGCGCACGTTCGGAGAGGGAAGGAATAGAACGGAGAGAGAGAGGGAGGGGGATCGCCGCAGCGGCTTCAAGTCAGTAGCAGGGTTCACTGACGATCAATTCAACGAGATCCTCGAAGCTCGATCTCGCAGGTCGTGGGAGACGGTCCAGGAAGCACTACTGGTGATATCATTTGCCCCTATTGCAAAACCTCTGCGGGCGCATTGAGCTACGACGGTGGCAACAAGAAGCGGCGAGTTATAACGGACCCCAAACCCAGTCCCGGCCCCAGCAGTTTAGCGGCGACGGGAGTGGGCTAAAGAAGATCTGGCCGATTCGGGACTGAGAACTTGGCGGTGATCACTGCGACCGCATGGCGACCTCGACGAAACGCGCGTGAGTGCTCTGGCACGGCTCCCCTGCCGGATACCGCGCAACGGCTGAGTTCGCGGCGGGCTTGGGCAACAGGTCCTGAATGATTTGATAAATGAAGTGAGCCCTGCAGGAGAAACGGAAGTACAGTATCTTTACCGCAGCAGAAAGCGGTACGCACAGTTTGGTGATGATCTGATGGAATCGCTCGCCTCGAACTCGGCATGACAAAGCCAGAAGCCGCGACACGCGCATCCGAACGCTCCTGCGCACCGTCAATTGGCGCGCTGATCCTGCCCGCAACCATGTTCCTGGACGTGGTTCTCAAGGGACTGCCTGGCAGCCTCGGACGTTTGCCTCGCTGCCTGCGCAGCGCGTAGTACTTTCTGAAAGCCCTCCACGTAGCGAGCTTCCTTGAAAGATTCGATGAGGTCTGAATATGCGTGAACCGCGTGCGCATAGGCATCGATCAGCCGTTCTTCCTCTGAGCACATAATCATGGCACTCCTTTTTCCGCCGAATCGTTGTTGACAACATTACAAGCGCCAACACGCGACTGGCCGCTCCCCGCGTACATCAGTTGTCATCGCCGCCTTGAATCAGCATATTGACGCCAACCCAAGCCCACAAACCACCCGCGATGATCATAACGATTCGAAAAACGCCGAATATATCACCACTGCGGAATACCGCAGCCCCGTAGCAGGCAAGAGTAAAGCCACTTCCCGCATTGAACAATCCGGCGATCCGGTCGCCTTGTTCACAGAAGAACTCACCGACAGACCTCACGGTTAGTAATACAACGACGACACCGCCGAACAGTAGCAAGGACTCGATCATGCGGAGCGGCGCTCGAAATACTATCACCGTTTCAGTCGGCGAAGCGGGTAATCACCGGCGAAATAGAGGCGGCTCCGTCATCGCGTACGCGTGAATACTATGGGCGTGAAATCTGCACGTCCACGGCTCGGGGGCACGGCGGCGGAAGGACATCTTCGCCTGCGATGCTGACCAGCGAACCGGCGCAGCGCACTACCGAAAGTTCCGAAGCTGGAAAACGATACTCCCGTGACGGTTAGGGCTGCGGGTCACGTCCACGAGGCAACGCTCCGGGAGGCGAAGGCCTGGGCGACTCGCTGGTGTGAGAACAGGGACAGCGGGAGTTGGAGTGGAAGCGGGATCTCCGCGAATTGTGTGAGGCTAGGCCGGTGTGCTGTTTGGCGCGTGTAGGCTCTTGTGCTGAAGGTACGTGATCCGGGCTTGTTTGGCTGCGGACCAGGCCAGAATGGAGTCACGGCGCAACCTCGTGAATTCATCGCGCTCGCCCGTCTCTAACGTCATCAATAAGTCATCGACGTGTCGAGCGTACCTGCCAGCCGTGCGGACCCAATTCAGGAGCAGAGCAGAGCACACGGCGCAATCCCCATTCGAAGCCGCTGCCACACCCGGGAGAGTCTGAGATTCAAACCCCTGTTACGTGGTTGTGGAGTCGCACCCGTGCTCTGGTACATGCATACACTGTTGCGTCTTGCGAGGCACCGCACGCAAGCCCTGGCCCGCCAGTAGAAGGCGGCAACCGGTAGTCGCTTGCCTCATGCGCCTCGTCAGTGCAAAGCGGTTACCTGAAACGCTGACACCCCCGGCGCTACAAAGCACCGTGCGCTGTTATGGGCGCCGCCGAGGCTAGACGGAAGCCGTGAAAATACACGCTCCGGACCGATTCATCCAGCTTGCGATAAAGGCCCTCGATCACGACTACGAGTACACGAGAGCCGTTCAGAGTCAGGACACCGAGTGCAGGGAAGTTGCGGAGCACTTCCGCGAGATCGAACGGATGGGCCGGGTCGTGAAGAGGGCACACCCGCGGCCAAGAAGAAACGGGCCTGGCGTCGGGCTCGGTCTATGAAGGGCGTCGGGCAGCCTCGAGGCAGAATCCTAACGTTGCGACTGCCCGACGTTCGTGCAGTCAGAGGCGAAGGTAGCGTACCACGATGCGTACGCATCTGTACGTGTGTTCGGCACAGCCCGGAATTGGCTCAGCTTGCCGCCCTCATGAGTTGTCCTTCCCATCTGGTGACGGTCGCTCCACGGGCGCTGGCGTCGTCGCCACGGGACGGATGTTCTCGCGTGAATCGTGCCTTCCTTGTATCTCGTCTTCCGCCAGCGCCTCCACCCCAGAGATCGCCGCGTCCATTCTCTGCATCTGGAGTTTCAGCGCTTTGATCATGGCTTCGAGGTTCATTTGACGTGAGCCGCCTTTTTCGGATTCATCTCCAATAAAGTCCTTTGGGTGTAAACCCTTTGCGCTGGGCAGGCCACTTCTGTGGAAAATATTACCTCATTCGGATGCATCGGCTCTAATCACCCAACCAAAGGTGGGCTGCAGGCCGGTTCACGGCGACAATAACACGCTGGAAAATCGTAATCTTCCATGCATTCAGGTGTAAAACTTGATATCTTCTTTATTTACGAATCCGGCCATATACGGTCCGGAGATCCTGACAGGGAGATCTTCACCATTGGTGAACTATGAAAGCATCTTGGATGACCTGCGCCTTAGGTTGGCGAATGTGCATGAGGCGATCGCGGCTCTGGAACGTTTGCACATTATGATTTCGAGGCGTCGACGCCCGCCGAAGAGGAGTATCGAAGCTATGGTTTTTAAAAGGAGGAAGGCTCCGA
>JAOAPO010000111.1 GCA_025462945.1 Bryobacterales bacterium | reverse complement strand
GGCGTCCTGCGTGTTGTAGGCGATGGTGCCGAACCGCGGATAGGGCCGGCGCGTCTGGATAGTGCCGGCGCCTGCGTTCGGAAAGTTGATGTTGTTCGTGTCGGGGAGGAACAGACCGCGATTGCCGACGTAGTCGACTTCGGCAACCATTTTGGGCGTGAGTTGCTGCTGGACGCCGATGTTCCAGTGCTGGTCATAGGGGCTCCGTACCTTTTGCGGAACGGGAACCCACGCCGCGTTGGTGACTGCAGAACCGAAGGGTGCGCCGAGGAAGAAGTTAGCCGTGGTGCGCGTGGGCAGAACACCGCGATCGGCGTTTACCGTCTCTGAGACGTTGAAGGGCAGGAAGTTGAAGTTCAAGCGCCCGCTGGTGCCCTCCGTTTCATAGAAAAGCCCGTAGCCGGCACGGATCACAGTGCGGTCCCCATAAGGACGCCACGCGAAGCCCAGACGAGGCGCCCAGTTGTTCTTGTTCTGTGCCGTGATGCTGAGGGGCAGTCCCGCCTGGCTGCTGGTCTGGATCAGATCTTTGTAGAGTTCGTAGCCGACCTTGGCGAGGGGCTGGGCATCGAGCTGAATCTGGTCGGTTTCGCTGGCTACGATGATGGGTCGGGACTTCGTGGGGTCGAAGGTGGCGACCTGGCCTTTGTAGCCTTTCAGCCATGGTGTGTATTCGTAGCGGAGGCCGATGTTCAGGGTGAAGCGGTTGCTGACCTTGATATCGTCCTGCACGAAGAAGTGCCAGTAGGTGCCGTAGCCGCCCCACCACGTTGCGGGGTTCGAGCGGCTGCCGTTTGCGGGGTAACCCAGCATCCAGTCCGCGAAAGCATCACCGGTGTTGGCTGTCGCCTGCGGGTTTTCGGTAGCAATGCCGGTGTAGCTGTAGGCGCCGTTGTGAGTTCGCGAGTCAGTGAACAGGGGCTTAAAGTAGTGGATTCGCGTGCCCGTTTTAATGATGTGACGGCCCTTGATCCAGGTGAGGCCATCGGAAACTTCGTTGGCCCAGCGGTCCTGCCACTTGGGACGGCCGTCGCCGGCGTTACCGGAGAAGCCCGCGAGACCGGACCAGCTGAAGGCCGGCAGGCTGGAGATAGCCACATCCTGATTGGCTTCAAGGCCCGTAAGCCCAGCTGCTTTGTTGATGGCAGCGCCTTCGCCCTGGAAGTAGGCGGTGGAGCGGTATTGGCCGAACATGAAACTCACTCGAATTTCGTGGATCATGTTCGCGCGCAGGTTGCTGGTGAGCGCGGCGGCGATGTTCCGCGCCGGACCTTTAAGATCGGTTGACCCGAGGGCAGGGAACGCGGAAGGAATGTTTTCGGTGTTCCGAACGAGGCTTACGCGCACGAAGGCTTTGTTGTTGGCCGTGACTTCCTGGTCGCCGCGGAAGGTCCACTGGTCCTGATTGTAAGCATCGGAGCCCGTGAAGATAGCGTTGCTGTTCCCAACGTTGGCAGTTGGGATGTACTTGTTGAAGAACAGGGCCTGCGGTGAGAGGCGGTTTGGGGGGATGACATTCCCGGGGAAGAGAGTCCGGACGGTGCCGCTGCCGGAAGGGTTGGGTGCCGTGGAGAGAGGGTCGTAGATGCGGTTCTGTGCGGAGAAGTCACCGGACCGCTGGGCCACCGTGGGCACCACACTGTTGAAGATGAGACCCTGGCGCGTCCGCTCGCCTTCATAGCTGGCGAAGAAGAACGTGCGGTTCTTGCCGTTGTAGAGGTGAGGGATCACGACGGGTCCGCCGACCGTGCCGCCGAACTGATTGCGCTTCAGGAGGGAACGCGTGGGCGAAAAGAAGTCGCGCGAATCCATTCGGTCGTTACGAAGGAATTCGAAGAGGTTACCGTAAACCCGGTTGGAGCCGGATTTCGTGGTGGTGTTGAAGGATCCGCCGGCGCGGGCGAACTCGGCCGAGTACGCGTTCTGCTGCACGCTGAACTCCTGCAGGGCATCCACGGAAGTCTGGATCCACGTGCCGCCCTGATGCTGTTCGGTGATATCGACGCCATCAAGCAGGAAGGTGGTTTGGGAGCCGGGAACGCCGCTGATCACGTTGCCGTTGATCTGCTCGGGGCGGACACGCTGCACGTTGCCGGTGGCAGGAAGCAGTGTCACGCCCGGCGCCATGCGGCCGAGTTCAGTGAATTTGCGGCCGTTGAGAGGCAGATCGGTGATTTGTTTCGTGGAGACCACCTGACCGAGTGTGGCGGACTCGGTGGTGAGCAGGGCGGCTTCGGCAGTGACCTGCACCTCGGTGCTGGTTTCGCCGATGCGGAGGTCGATATCGACGCGCGCGGCCTGACCCACGGTGAGTTCGATAGCGCTGCGAACGGTGGTCTGGAACCCGGGTGAGGAGGCGCTGACGGTGTATGACCCCGGCTGAAGGGGCGTGACCACATAATCGCCCGCGGAGTCCGTCGTTACCTTGCGCGCCTGGTTGGTGGCGACGTCGGTGACCGTGACGGTGGCACCGACGACGGCAGCCTTTTGCGGATCATAGACACTGCCGACCATGCGGCCCGCTTGTACCTGGGCAAAAACAGCGCCCTGTGCCATGAGGCAGAGAGCCAGCAGGCGCAACTGTGGCACCCGGTGGTAACGTTCGTTCATCTTGTCCCCTCTTCGCGAGGTATCAGCCAGCCTGAGCCGGTCTGACACGCAGACTTCCTAAAGTCGTGATGGGAAACTTATCAAACGTGTAAGCGTACGTCAAGCCCTGGTATGAGTGGTGATCCCGTGCTAGGGTTTTTCGAGGAGTTGTTTCGCAGCTTCGGCCTTGCCGGCTAGAATCAAAGCTTCTGCTCGCCCACTGGTTGCATCGGGGTCATCGGGACGGTGATTCAGGGCCTTCAGAAATGCGACGGCTGCTTCGTTGTACCTTGCCGCCCCCAGCAGAGCCCTGCCGGCGAGCACAGCAGTTGGATAGATGTCAGACGGGATTCTGGTAAGAAGACGTTCGCGCTCACGCAACGCTCGTGAGAGTGGCTCGGCTGCTTCCGCCACTTTTTTATCGTAGAGCAGGCCGACGCCTTTGGCGAAGTAGTCATCGGCCTTCTGCAGAGGCGCGGAGGAAACGTGGAGTCCCGCATCCACGGGCTTTCCGAGGAGCTCAGCAGCAAGAAGCGCCGCGACCACGCGCGGGTTTGTAAGCGCCTTCAGGTCGCCGCGCTCGATGACAATGGTTGTGATTCCGCCGGGGCCATCGGGAAGTTTCGCCTTCCCGTCGTAAGGCCAGACGAGAACCGGCTGCGTCTTCGGCTTGCCAGTGATCTTGAGGTCCATCCAGCCGTTTTCGTCGGGCGCGCCGGCTTCGATGGTGACGCCCGAAGGCTTCTTGTCGCGCGCATCCGTGGCCTCGAATTTCGGGCCCGCAGCGGCCAGCAGTAAGAGCAGCGCGAGCGTCATTCGTCCCTCAGAATTTCTAAAGGTTTTTGGCCGAGAGTGCGGTAGCTGGCCGCCCAGCCCGTGCCAATCGCTAGTAGTGCCGTACCGCCAACAGAGACAAGCATGGGCAGGACATCGAACGAACCTTCCGCACGCAGCAGTTTGTTCAGTACAAGCCACGCGAAACCGCCCGCCAGGAGGCCGCCCATCAGGCCCGCAACGGTCCCGATCACCAGAAATTCCACTGAAAATATACGAGCGATACGCGCTCTGGTTGCGCCGAGGGTTTTGAGGATGATCACTTCGCGGATGCGGCGGAAGCGGGTTCCAGCGACGCTCGAAGCAAGGATCACGGCCCCGGCAAGGATGGAGAAGAACGAGATGAAGCGGACCACCACCGAGATCTGGTCGACGATCGACTGGATGGTATCGAGGACCTCGGCCATGTTGACGACAGTGACCGTGGGGAACGCCTGGTAGAGCTCCTTTTGCAATTGCGGCACCGTGTCCGGCCGTGCCCGCACACCGCCGTAGTAAATGGTTGGCAGGCCGTCAAGAGCGCCGGGTGTGAAGAAAAATTCGACGCGCGCCGTGAGACGGACGGATTCGCTTTTATGCAGGGAGACGACGTGCGATGTGACGTTGCGGATGGGAGTGGTCCACACGATCGTAGAGCCGACCTTGATGTTCAGGACTTTCGCGACAGACTCGGACACGGAGAGGAGTGGTTCCGCCGGGTGTGTGCCTGCCGGCCACCACTCGCCTGCAAGGACCGCTGTGAACCGAGGCCTTTCCGGAGCTGAAGAGACGGTTACCGTGCGCGAGTAGCGCCGCGCCATGCCCTGCATCTTCTCGCGCACCAGCGGAGTCCCGTCTATGGACAGAATCTGGGCGGAGACGGCGGCGAGCATTTCGGGCGCGCCGGAGAGCCCGCGCTGCTTCTGCAGAAGGTCGTAGACAGCATCCTTATTAGAAGCTGTGATGTCGAGCAGGTAAACGTTCGGCATGCCGGGAGGTGCGGTCTGAATGATGTCTTTCAACAGACCGCGCTGAACGATCCAGACAGTCACCGTGAACATGACGCCGACGCCGAGAGCCATCACGGCGGCTCCCGCGTGGTTGCCGGGCCGGTAAAGGTTGGCTACGCCCTGGCGGATGACCGGACCAGCGGAACGGGGCAGGTTACGGCTCAGCATGCGGAGTCCCCGCAGTAAGAGCCAGGCGACGGCGGCGAGGGCAAGCATAGCGACTGCGATGCCCACAGCGAAGTAAGTGCCCGTCCGGGCGTTGTCGCTCAGCCAGGCGGCGAGGAGGCCAACGAAAACCAGAATCAGGGCAGAGGCAATCGCGGGTGCCGTGGCGCGCTGTAGTCGCTGCCGAAGAGTCTGCGGTGGTCCAGCCATTTCGCGCCGGAAGATGACAGCGGGCCGGATATAGCGGATGCCCACCAGGGGGGGGATGGTGAACAGAAGCACCGTGAGAACGCCGACGAGCAGCCCTTGCAGGGCAGAAAGAGCGTCAAAGCGCGGCACCGAGGTGAGGTGAAAATAGCGCTCAAGGAAGACGGGAAACACCAGTTGGACCAGGCTGCCGACCGCTATTCCGATGGCGCTGCCCACGACGCCCA
>JAOAPO010000048.1 GCA_025462945.1 Bryobacterales bacterium | reverse complement strand
GGTGGCGATGGGCATCGCGCGGGTTGGGGCGGTGTTTGCGTTCGGGCTGCTCGGTCTGGGTGGGGGTGGGGTGGGTCTGGGGGCTCTGCTTCACGGCATCGGCGCTCCCAATGCGGTGCTGGCGTCGTCGGTGGTGTTTGCGGCGGCCGGTGCGATCTGGTTCAGCCTTGCGGGGAAGCGGATGGGCCGAGTCCTCGGGGTCACCACCGGCCTGTTTTTTACGCTGCTGGTGATGGTGAATGCGGGCTTTCACCTGATCGACGTTCGGTATGCGCGGGGCAGCAAGTTGGCGGAGAAGGGGTTCGTGAAGTGGAACTCGTACTCTCGTGTGAGCCTGACAGGCGGAACGGGCGGCAGCACGCTGATCTCGGTTGACGGTAAGCCGGGTATGCCCATCGCGTCTGCGAGTGAGTTGAAGCGGAGGGGCGCGGGCATCGGTCCCATGCTTCGGCCGGGCGCGAAAACGCTTGTTGTTGAGCCGGGCGGCGGGGTTGAGGTGGCTCAGGCGCTTGAGTCCGGGAGCACCGATGTGACTGGGGTTGAGGTTAATTCGATCATCGGGAATACCATCATGCAGCAGAGGTTCGCGGGATTGAGCGATCGGCTCTACTTGCGTCCTGGTGTTCATATTTTCATCGAAGAGGGGTTGAGCTTTCTGCGGCGGACTCCGGAGAAGTACGGTGTCATTCACCTGAACAAAGGCCCCGAGAGCGCGGATGATTTCCGCGACTATCTGGCGCACCTGACTCGGGACGGCGTGCTTGTTGTTGCCGGTCCGATTCACGCGGCTCCTCCGCCTGAGTTGCATACGGTGATGGCTGGCGGAGCGCTGATCATCGCCCCTCAGCCTCTGGCCGCGGCTGACAGAGCGAAGCTGGTGGGTGAGTCCAGTGCGGTGGTCCAGCCGCGCACGAGAGATCGCGCTGTCCTGATGGTTAGTGGGGCAGCAGCAGTGCTTCTGCTCATCGGGCTGCTCTTCAAGGCGAGGCGTGGCGCGCGAGTTCCAATTGCGGCAATCTTTACGGTCGCAGTCCTCTACGTCGGCGTGACAATGGGGGTCGCAGGGTCATTCGCACGATTCCTAGGGCACCCTACGTACGGCTTGACAATCGTTCTCTTTACGTTTCTACTGGCGACTGGCGTCGGCAGCTTCCAGAGCGCGAAGCGGACGCAATCGGTCAACGAAGTACTTATGATTCACATGCTGAACGGATTGATGGCGGCAGCAGCGCTTTTTTTGCCTGATTTGCTCTCCAGTTTCGCCGCCAACGCGCTGTCGGTCAAACTGCTGACCACGGCCGCTATCCTCCCGCCTGCGGGCTTCGTCCTGGGACTTGCCCTTCCCGCCGGTCTGAGGACACTCGCAGATCGCGACGAACGTTTAGTCCCCGGCGCATGGGCGCTGTTCGTTGCTGGCGGCTCCCTCGCCTTTGCAATCGTGACCCGTCTCTAGAAATCGAACTTATCGATATTCTCTTTTGTGAAGACCAGCGGCTTACCCAGCACTACCTGCGAGCCTTCGACTCCGATCGTGCCGAGCCGCCCGCCATCCATCGAAGTCGCGCCCGCTTTAAGCGTTCCATCAGCTGCCTGGCGTGACGCATTCACCACCAGATACCCGAGGTCGAGCGTGTTCCACAAGACCACAGAGTCGGCAATGCCGGCCTTCACATAGGGCTTGCACATGTTGGGCAGGGACAGGCCCGTGACCTTCACATCCTGACGTCCGGACTGTTTGACGGCTTCCGCAGCACCGGGCACGGCGGGCGCAGAAATCGCCATGATCAGCCGCATCTTCGGATACACCTTCATGAGCGTTTGCGCTTCGGAAAAGGCCCGGTTGCGATCGTCATCGCTGGGCCGGATGGTGATCAGGTTCAGCTTCGGGTACTTGTCGGCGATCCGGGCTTTAATGTACCGGATCCATTCATTCTGATTCGCCGCTGTCAGCGCGCCGGTGATGATGGCGAAGTCTCCGGAGCCGCCAAGGATGCGGTTGGCTTCGTCGGCCAGCGTCTCGCCGATGCCCTGCGGAGTTGCCTGATTGACGAAGAAGTCGCGGGCGTCGGGCTGCGCATCGGCGTCCCAGGTGAGCACCTTGATACCCTTCGCTCTGGCTTTGCGCAGCACCGTGGAGATGCCTGGCGCGTTGATGACGGCGACCGCGATGGTGTCCACGCCGCGCGTGATCCAGGCTTCCACCACTTCGTTCTGACGTGCGGGGTCGAGATCGGCTGGGCCATCCCAGATGAGGTCCTGACCCAGTTCCTTCGCCGCGGCTTCGGCGCCGAGCCTGGTGCTGACGAAGTACGGGTCGCCTTTGGCTTTCGGCATGACGGCGATGGTGTGCCGGATTGGCGCCGCGGCCGCGGACCCCGTTGCGGGTGCGGGCCGGATCGACCGCACGAGCCACCAGTTGCTGCCAGCCACGATGAGCGAGCCTGCGATGATGACGGCGCTCAGGACTGCGAGTTGCGAGTTCTTCATTTGGTCTTCCTCTGCTTCGGGGGCGGGGGTGAAACGTAGTTGCGATATTGCAATGGTGACGACGAGAATGGCGCTGGTCAGTATACCGGCGAGTTCGACGGGCAACGCGGAAACGCGGAGTCCGTTCTGCAGGACGACGATGGCCGTCAGCCCCAGCAGCGTACCCCAGATGCTGCCGCGTCCGCCAGCGATGCTGGCACCGCCGAGAACGACGGCAGTGATTGCCAGCAGTTCGTAGCCGGTACCAGCGTCGGAACGAGCCTGGCCCAGGTGCGCGACGTAGATCAGTGAGGCTGCCGCGGCCGTGAAACCGGAGAGAGTATAGGAGAGAGCAAGCCGACGCGCCACAGGGATGCCGGCCCAACGCGCGTCGCCATTGCCGGCCGCGGCGAAGCCGATCGCGCGCAGGGCGCGGCCGTAGATACTGCGGTGGAGCAGAAGCCAGAAGAACGCGGCGAATACGACGAAGACGAGAGCCTGCGCCGGAATAATTCCGCCGAGGTACCCCTGGCCGATATAGAGGAAGGCGGGCGGGAACTGCGAGAAGTTCTCCACACCGCGCGTGAGACCTTCGGCAATGCCGCGAAACAGCGAATACGTGCCGAGCGTGACGATCAGGGGCGCGCCGCCGAATCGGGTGATCAGCAGAGCATTGAGAGCGCCGCCCGCTACCCCTGTAGCCAGCGCGGCCAGCCCCGCAAACACGATGGGCACGTGCAGGTCGCGCCAGAGAAAGCCGAAGACCACGGCGCACAGGCCCATCATGGAGCCGACGGAGAGGTCGATGCCTCCGGTGACGATGATGGGCGAGAGAGCGAGCGCGAGCAGTCCCAGTTCGACGCCCAGCCTTACGATTTCGAAGGCGTTGCCAGTCGAGAGAAAGTTCGGCCCGGTGAAGGCAAAGATCAGGATCTCCAGCGCGATGACGAGCGCCAGTGCGCGCTCGCTGCCGGCGCGGTTCTCAACGAGCACGACGTCCTCCGCGCTTGCTGACTCGCTCCAGCACGATTGCTCCCAGGATGATGCCGCCCTGGATCGCCTTCTCCCAAAAGGCGTTGATGCCGAGGAAGGTGAGCGCCGGTGCAATCACCGCCAGAACGCTGGCGCCCAGCAGGGTCCCCCAGAGTCCGCCTGTGCCGCCCGTGATGGCGGTGCCGCCGATGACGACAGCGGAGATCGCCTTCAGTTCGAGTCCTGCGCCGGCGCTGCTTTGGACCTGCGAGAAGCGGACGGAGTCGAGGACTGCCGCGACCGCCGTCAGTGCCCCCATGAGCGTGAAGACGCTGAAGGTGATCAGTGGGACGGGTAATCCGGCCAGACGCGCGGATTCCCTGTTCGAGCCGACTGCATAGACCGCACGTCCGCAATGCAGGTGCCGCATCGCCCAGGCGAACGCCCCGAAGAGGGCGGCACTGGCGGCGAGGATCGCGAGTTCCCCGTGCGCCTGCGACAGCCCCATCCACTGGAAGCTGGCCGGTAAGCCCTGTACCCACGCGCCTTGCGTGATCCAGCGGAGAAGTTCACGCCAGAACGCCATTGCCGCCAGCGTGGCCACGATGGATGGAACGCCGAGGGTCGTCACCAGGAAACCGTTCAGGGCTCCGAAGCAGGCGCCCGCGAACAGGGTGATCAGGGCTGTGAGCGGCAGAGGCAGACCGGCCTTCACCAGAGTGCCGGCGATGACGCTGGCTACGGCGAATTGCGAGCCGACCGAAACGTCGATTTCCCCCGCGATGATCACCAGCGTCATGCCTGTGGCGACGATCAGCGCGGACGCGTTCGTAACCGCTATGTCGCGCAGATTGCCGAACTCGAAGAAGCTCGGAGCCCGCAAAGCCATCGTGGTGAGGAGGAGCGCCCAGAAGATGGCAATGGCAGTGGCGCGTTGCTTCAAGCCGGTCCGCCATGACCGAGCGCGTGCGAGAGGATCAGGTCGGGCGTCGCGTCGGCGCGGTCGATCGTGGCTACCATCTCCCCTTTGCGCATCACCGCTATGCGATCGCTCATACCGAGAACCTCAGCCAGTTCCGACGAGATCATGACGATGGCGAGCCCTCGTTCGGCCAGGTCGCACATGATGCGGTGGCATTCAGCCTTGGCGCCGACGTCGATGCCCTGCGTGGGTTCGTCCAGAATCAGAACTTTGGGGTTCGTTGCCAGCCAGCGCGCGATTGCCACTTTTTGCTGGTTGCCTCCAGAGAGGGAGTTAGCGGGTGCGTCGATGCCGTCCGTCTTAATGCCAAGGCGGGTGACCCAGTCGCTGGCGAGGGTTCGCTCCGCTGCCTGGTCGAGCAGGGTCGTATTCCCCAGCTTATCCAGAATTGCTAGGGTCGTGTTGGCCCGAACCGGCAGGTCCCCGACAATGCCGTGCCGCCGGCGATCTTCGGGAACGTAGGCGAGTCCGGCCTCGATCGCCTGCTGCGGGTTCTTGATGTAGATAGCCGTGCCGTTCACGGAGACGGAGCCGGAGTCCGGCGGGGTGATCCCGAAAAGCGTCTCAGCCAGTTGGGTCCGACCGGAGCCGACGAGACCGGCAATGCCGAGGATCTCACCGGCTCGGACCTCGAACGTGGCGCTTTGCAAGTCTGCCGACCCGCAAACAAGGCGGTCGACCTTGAGGACCGGGGCACCCAGAGCCACGCTCCGCTTCGGAAAAACCGAAGCCATTTCCCGGCCCACCATCAATGAGATCAGCTGTTTCGATGTGGTTTCGGCTGCGGCGCGGGTGGCGACGGACTCGCCGTCGCGCAGAACGGTAATCCGGTCGGCAATGCGGCTCAGCTCGTCGAGTCGGTGGGAGATATAGATGATGCCCGCGCCCTGACCTCGCAGGCGTGCCACGATCCCGAGCAGGCGCTCTGTCTCGACTTCTGTAAGAGAAGCAGTGGGTTCGTCGAGAATGAGGACCCGAACGTTCGCGCCCAGGGCTTTGGCGATCTCCACCAGCTGCTGCTCCGGCATGCTCAACGTGCCGGCTTCTCTGGAAGGATCGATCTCCGCACCAACGGCTTTGAGTAACTCTCGGGCCGTGTTGAGGCGAGTTTTCCAGTCGACCCGCGCTGCCGCTCGGCCGGGCTCATTCACCAGCGCGATGTTCTCAGCCACAGTGAGGTGGGGAAAGATGGCCGGCTGTTGGTAGACCGCCGCGATGCCGAGACTGCGGGAGTGCTGCGGGGAGTTGCCGGTGATGGTCTCGCCATCGAGCAGGATCGTTCCCGCGTCGGCCTGAACCGCACCCGTCAGAACCTTGATGAGGGTGCTCTTCCCTGCCCCGTTCTCGCCCACGAGCGCGTGGACTTCACCAGCCTGGAGGTCAAAAGACACGCTCTTAAGCGCACGCACTCCACCGTAGTTTTTCTCGATCCCCCGGGCCTGAAGCAGCAATGCGCGATTATACTTCTTACCGCAATTTTGTGATTGGCTCCCCTCCATCCCTCTCTACTTTCTTCTCCAACTGGTCGCAGGCCAAAGGGGAATTCCTGCGTTATGAGGGAGATCGCGGCTCCGGGCACTTAAGCTATTTCGACGCGGCCGAGGCTGCAACGGGCTTCGCCGCGAAGCTGCGGGCAGCTGGAATTGGTCCTGGCGACAAGGTGATCTTCTGGGGCGAGAACCGCCCGGAATGGGTGGCGGCCCTCTGGGGCTGTCTGCTGGAAGGCGTGGTCGCGGTACCTGTGGACTTCCGGTCATCGGGTGCGATCGTGGAGCGGGTGGCAAAGATCGTTCGGGCGCAGGCGCTGCTGATCGGCGACGGCCTGAAGGCTCCGGAGGCTCTGGAGTGCCCGGTTTGGCCGATGAAGGCCGCGCTCGAAAGCCGCCTCCCTCGGGCACCGTTTGCCGCCGCCGCATCGGATCAGCTGGCCGAGATTCTCTTCACCTCAGGAGCCACCGGGGAACCCAAGGGCGTCACCATCACGCACCGGAATATCCTGGCGAATCTGAAGCCGATCAATGACGGCATCGACAAGTACCGGAAGTACATGGGGCCGTTCAAGCCCATCCGGTTTTTGAATCTGCTGCCGCTGAGCCACATGTTCGGTCAGGCGATGGCCGCGTTCGTCCCCGCGATGCTGCAGGGGGACGTTTTCTTCTCGTCCGGTTACGGGCCGCGGGACATCATCCGGCTGATTCGCAAGCGCCGTATTTCCGTGCTGGTTTGCGTTCCGCAGATTCTGGAGATGCTTCGGTACGAGATCCAGTTGACCGTTCCCGAATCGAAAGAGGAACGCGAGAGCCGCAAGTGGTATTGGTGCTGGTGGCAATACCGGCGCGTTCATCGACAGTTCGGGTGGAAGTTCTGGAGCTTCGTCGTCGGCGCCGCGCCTCTCGATCCGGAACTGGAAGAATTCTGGCGGAAGCTCGGCTACGTGGTGATCCAGGGCTACGGGCTCACGGAGACGGCACCCGTCGCGACACTCAACCACCCGTTCGAGACGCATAAGGGGTCAGTGGGTAAGGCCATCTCGGGCGTCCAGATCAGTATCGGTTCCGATGGCGAGGTCTTGCTCAAAGGCGAGAACGTGACGCCGGGGTACTTCGTGGAAGGCGGCGGTAAAGCGGAATCGGCCAATATCGACGCTGAAGGCTGGCTGCATACCGGCGACATCGGGGAACTCGATTCAGCCGGACGCCTCAAGATTCTGGGCCGCAAGAAGGAGATGATCGTCTCTCCGGATGGCCTGAACGTCTACCCGGAAGATGTGGAGCGGGTGCTGAATTCCATTGCCGGAGTTCGCGAGTCCGCCGTTGTCGCAGCCAGGCAGGGCGCGCGGGAACAGGTGCATGCGGTGCTGGTGCTCGAACCCGGCACGGAGGCCGAGTCGGTGATTGGGGAAGCGAATTCCCGGCTCGAGGGACACCAGCGAATTCGAGCCTTCTCCGTTTGGGATGAGCCGAGTCTTCCGCGCACTTCCGGCACGAACAAACTGAAGCGAACTGCGGTCGCGGAGCGAGTTGCGGGAATCTTGCCGACCGCGTCTAGTTCGGCGAATTCGGTAGAAGAGATCATCCGAAAGTATTCCGGCTCGCGACAGGTTTCGGCCGGTAGTTCACTGGATGATCTGGGCCTGAGTTCCCTGGACCGGATCCAGATGCTGATGGAACTGGAGCAGAAGCTCGGGACGACGATTGGGGAAGCGCAATTCGCGTCGGCAAAGACGGTCGCCGACCTTGTTCGGGTCCAGCCTGGAGGGGCGGCAGCACAGGCCGAGCCGTTCGAGTTTCCGGAATGGAATCGCAGCCGTGCAGCTCGCTGGCTTCGTAGACTCGTGCTGCCGTTCTTCATCCTGCCGCTGGCGAGGCTCTTTGCGTGGATCAGGGTTTCCGGACTGGAGAACCTTCGCGGGGTGCAGGGGCCTGTCATCTTCGCGTCGAATCATCAAAGCCATTTGGATGTGCCCTCGATTCTGTGGGCATTGCCGCAGAAGTGGCGGGAGAAGGTCGCGCCGGCCATGGCCAAGGAGTTCTTCCAGGCTCACTTCCACCCGGCTGGCTATCCATGGACGAAACGTTTCACCAACGGCCTGAACTACGTCCTCTCAGCACTGGTGTTCAATGCTTTCCCGCTGCCGCAGCGCGAGTCCGGAGCCCGCGATGCAGTGCGTTATGCGGGCGAACTGACGAGCGACGGCAACTGTATCCTGATCTTCCCGGAGGGAAAGCGGACCGAGACGGGCGAAGTACTGCCGTTTCAGCCGGGCGTCGGAATGCTGGCGGCGCGACTCGGGATCCCCGTGGTTCCGGTACGCCTCGAAGGTCTCGACCGGATCCTGCATAAGGAGGCGAGGATGGCAACGCCGGGCCGGGCGAGCGTCAGGTTCGGGCGGCCGATCCGGCTCGAAGGCGAAGATTTCGCCGCGCACGCGAAGGTGATTGAAGAGGCCGTCCGGGCGTTGTGACCGATAATGTAGTTCATGGCGACCGCCTCAGTGCCGTTCTTAACTCCGGAAGAGTATCTGGCCATCGAACGGCAGGCCGATCACCGGAGCGAGTACGTCAATGGTCAGATGTTCGCGATGGCAGGTGGTTCTGCCCGGCGCGCCCGCATCATCAGCAACGTTCAGGCAACACTCTATAACCAGCTGGAGGGAAAAGGCTGCGATGTGTTCTCCAGCGACTTCCGGGTCCAAAGTGCCGGAGCCAGTGTTTACACGTATCCCGACATCGTGGTTTTCTGCTCGCCGGCTAGTTTCCTCGACGACCAGCGCGACACGGTCACGGACGCGATATTGATCGTCGAGGTTCTGTCGCCTTCCACAAAGAACTATGATCGTGGGGAAAAGTTCGAGTACTACCGTTCGCTGCCGTCATTCTCGGAATACTTATTGGTCCATCAGGACGCCTGGCGCGTCGAGCACTATGCCCGTTGCGCGGATGGTAAATGGATTTTCCAGGAGTATTCCGCGCCTTCGGACCTGATCGAACTCGCGTCACTGGGCTGCACACTCCCGCTGTCACGAGTCTTCAACCGCGTCACGTTTGAGCAGTAGAACAGCGCCGGCGAGGTTCTGCGGCGGTGCTATGCTCAGAAACAAGTCGTGCCAGAAATGTTTCCTGCAATCACCCTCGGCCTTATTGCGCTTCTACTCCTCCTGAACCTCGTCGTGCTGCTCCGCTTACGCGCACAGGAGGGTGGAGAGTCCCGTTTGCGCGAGGAAATGGCGCGCGGCCGCCAACAACAGGCGGAAGAATCCAGAGCTTTACGCGAAGAACTCGCCGGCAGCGTGCAACGGCTGGGTTCGCAAACCGAAGCGCGATCCGACGCCCTTCGCAACTCCCTGGCGCAAAACCTGGCGGAGATGCAGCGGGATCAGAGGACTGAGTTGGAACGCAGCCGCTACGCCATCGAGCAACGACTGCTCGCCATTCAAACCGACAATGCCGCGAAGCTGGAACAGATGCGGCAGACGGTGGATGAGAAGCTTCAGACGACTTTAGAGACCAGACTAGGCGAATCTTTCCGTGTCGTCAGCGAAAGGCTCGAGCAGGTTCACAAAGGTCTGGGCGAAATGCAGAGCCTCGCGTCCGGAGTCGGAGATCTTAAGAAGGTTCTGACAAACGTCACGACTCGCGGTGCGTGGGGCGAGGTGCAGTTGGAGAATCTGCTGAATCAAATCCTCTCGCCGGAGCAGTTCGCTCGCAACGTATCGACCGCTGGCAACGGTGAACGGGTTGAGTTCGCGATCCGTCTGCCTGGTCCGGGAACCACGCCTGTATGGCTTCCGATCGATGCGAAGTTCCCGTCGGAGACCTATCAGCGCCTGGCTGCGGCCGCCGAGCGGGGTGACGCAGAGGGCGTGGAAAGCTGCGCCAAAGAACTGGAAGGCGTGATCAAGGCGTGCGCCAAGACATTCAGTTCAAAGTATTTATCTCCCCCGAAAACTACTGATTTCGGGATCTTATTCCTCGCAACCGAGGGTCTTTACGCGGAAGCGCTGCGTCGTCCGGGTTTGGCAGACGTATTGCAAGATACTTTTCGGGTAGTGCTGGCGGGGCCCACCACTTTCGCCGCGTTGCTGAACAGTTTGCAGATGGGTTTCAAGACGCTGGCGATCCAGCAGAGGTCCGGCGAGGTTTGGACACTCCTCGGTGATGTAAAGACGCAGTTCGGAAAGTATTCGCAGGTGCTGGATATCATCCGCAAGCGGCTCGAACAGGCCACTCAAACGGTGGATGACGCGGCGGTCAGAACGCGGGCGATTGAGAAGCGATTGAAGGGCGTCGAAGAATCTGAGGACGCCGAGCAGGGGCGGCTGATCCGTCTTGCGAACGTTGGCTAGCAACACCCTAACGGGCCGAAAGACGGCCAAACCAGACCAATAAATGTGCAAATGACTACCACTTCAAGCCCCTGTCATGAGAAAGTAAAGATGATGAGGAGCTGGGGGCGGAGCGTCCCGCTGAGTCGACCGTTTATCGTGGTGTTCGGATCAATTTGTCGCAGTATGTTCGCACTTGTGGCTGCGGGGTCGGTGCTTCTGTGCGCTGTTCGCCCGGCGGTAGCTGGCTGGAGTGCCACTGGACCCTTCGGGGGAGACGCGGAACTGATCCGTGCGGTGCCCCAGGTTCGGAACCTGCTGGTGGCAGGAACCCACAACGGCCTCATTTTTACGTCGACAAATGGCGGCGCGTTCTGGACGGCTGTGCCATTCCCTCCGCAGTTCGCCGGCACTCTGCACGCGCTGGAAGTCGATCCGGCGTCTCCTTCTACCTGGTATGCCGGAGTGGAGAGCGATTCTGCCTGGCACTCCGGCGTCTGGAAGACAACGGATGCGGGACGCAGCTGGACCCTGTTGGCCGACACGCGTGGCATCCCGGTCTGGTCACTGGCTGTTTTTCCGGGCGATTCGAAGATCATCGCGGCAGGAACCGGCGCGGGCGTCTTTCGCAGCAACAACAGCGGGACAGCCTGGAAGCGCATTTCTCCCGAAGGCGACACGGAGTTGCGCCCCGTGGTGTCGCTCGCGTTTCACCCCACCCTGGATAACGTCCTTTACGCAGGGACCACTCACCTGCCCTGGCGAACGGCAGACGGCGGCGCTCACTGGAAATCGATCCACGACGGGATGCTGGACGATTCCGACGTTTTCAGCATTCAGGTGGATCCGGCCAAACCCACGCGGGTCTTCGCGAGCGCCTGCAGCGGAGTCTACGCAAGCTCTGACGAAGCGGCTCACTGGACCAAGCTTGAAACACCGAAGGGCGCTTTTCGCACGTACTTTGTGGCGATGAATCCTAAGCGCAGCGAGACAGTCTTTGCCGGCACTACCGACGGACTGCTGCGTTCGGCGGACAGTGGACGCAGCTGGCGCAAAGTCAGTCCGCACGCGGTGCGCTCGATGGCGTTCGACCCCTGGGATACGGGGCGAGAGTTTTTCGCGTCGTCCAGTGGCGGGTTGCTGGTCAGCACGGACGACGGCCTGACTCTGCGGGAGTCGAATTTTGGCTTCACCAACAGGAATTTCACGACGCTCACCGGCGCTGGCACGCATCTTTACTCGAGCAGTGTGTACGAGCCCACCTCGGGCGGCGTCTACCGAACCGCGAACCTGGGGATGCGGTGGGTACACGCCGGCGAAGCAAAACCCGACGAGCTTCTTACGATGTCCGTTTCGCCGGACAATCCGGAACTTCTGCTGGCAGCGGGATATCGCGGCCTGTTGCGTTCGGTCGATGGCGGCAAGACATGGTCGGCAGCGCCCGGACCGCCGGGCAGCCGCATTTCTGGAATTGCGACGCTTCCGGGCGGCACTGCCCTGGTCGCCACCGAACAGGGTATATTCCGCCAGGAGAACGGCAACTGGACACGGACGGGTTCCGTCGCCGCGAACACCCTCACGTACTCGGGCACGGTGCCGCTGGCACTAACATCGAATGCGGCATGGCTCAGCACCGATGCCGGTGTCTCCTGGCAGCAGTGCGGCAATCCGGATGGGGCTGCCGCCTGGTATGGACTGGCATTCGACGCCGGCTCCAGCACGGCTCTCGCGGCGACGTCGGCCGGAGCGTTTCGCTCTACAGACGGCTGCAAGAGCTGGAAAGCGGTGCGTGAAGGGTTGCGCGCCGAAACCGCAAGTTTTGTTTTGTTTCACCCGACGCGCCACGGCGAAGCCTATCTATCGCAGGGCGGCAAGGTGTTTCGATCTATAGACGGGGGCGTGAAATGGGCCCCCATGGATGACGACTCCGCGAGCAATTCAGGACCGTCATCGCTATTTGTGCTGCCCTCCGCACCGGACAGGCTCTTCGCCTTATTCCCGCGGCGGGGCGTGTTTTCAACATCGATTTTTACCAAGGAGAAGACGATTCAATGATCAACAGATCAGAGTTACGCGGCCGGATCCGAACCTCAAAGGCGCTTGCCCTGCTCACAGCAGGTCTCGCACTGAGTGGCTCGACGTTCGCACAGAACTCGAATTTCGGAACGAAGGACGAAACCGGAGGCTATTCCAAGATCGACCTGAACATCTTTGCAGGTTGGAACTGGTATCAGATCGGCCAGAGCAGCAAAGGCATCCACAAGTTCGATAGTGGCTTCGCCTGGGGCGAGCGACTCACCGAGGAAGTGCACAAGTACATCGG
>JAOAPO010000042.1 GCA_025462945.1 Bryobacterales bacterium | reverse complement strand
CGCCGGGGTGGATGGTGATGATCGCAGGCAGAGCATCGTTGTCGCCGGACAGCAGCATCTCGGTCTCGAGCGCCGCGATGTGCTCCTCGTAGGTCTTCAGCTCGCGCTCGATATCGGCGGTCACGTTCTCGCCTTCACGGGCGAGTTCGAACAGCGTGTCGAGTTCTTCGGTCTGTGCGCGGACCTTCTCTTCGCTCTCGATCGACTCTTCGAGGCGCTTGCGGTCCTGCATGACCTTCTGGCTCTTCTCAGGCTGTCCCCAAAAATCCGGGGCGGAGATCAGTTCGCCGAGGCGTTCGAGCTCTTTTTGCTTGTTCGCAACGTCAAAGATAACTCCGCACGGCAGATGCCTGTTCACGAAGCGGGGAGTACTGGCGGTCTAATTCTTCAAGGGTCATGCTGAAACCTCAAGTTTACAGGATCAACATACAATCGCCATACGAAAAAAACCGGTAGCGTGCTTCCACGGCATGGCGATAGGCGGCCATGGTGAGGTCTTTGCCTGCGAGCGCTGCAACCAGAAGCAGCAGGCTGGTGTGAGGCAGGTGAAAGTTGGTCAGCATTGCGCCGACCTTCCGGAACTGCTGCCCGGAATCCGACCCAGGATAGATGAAAAGGTTGGTGTTGCCGCTGAGTTCGCCGGTTCGAGCAGCTGATTCGACGGTACGGACGGAGGTGGTGCCGACGGCTACCACCCGCTTCGCATCCTCAATCTGCTGCCACTGATCGGGAGCGATGGAGTACCGCTCGTAGTGCAGTTCGTGATTTTCGAAGTCTTCGCGGTCTATCGGCTGAAACGTGCCGAGGCCGACGTGGAGGGTGACGCGTGCCGTAGCGACGCCGCGCTGCTGCGCGCGTTCCAGGACCTCGGGCGTAAAGTGCAGGCCGGCGGTAGGCGCGGCCACGGAGCCGCGTTCCTGGGCGAAGACGGTCTGGTAGCGCTCGCGGTCGGTGCCGGTATCTTTGCGGCGGATGTAAGGCGGCAGCGGCATGTGGCCCGCACGATCGAGCTCCGCGTAAACGTCCACATCCGCAGGAAAGCGAACGGTGCGCTCGCCTCGCTCGCCGTGCGAGGTGATCTCCAGAGAGAGCCGGTCATCGAATGCGACAACGGTGCCGGTGGTCATGCGGCGACCGGGCCGCACCAGGGCGCGCCATTCGCGGGCATCCGGTGTCAACGGTTCCAGCAGCGTCACCTGGCGCTTCGGGTTTTCGGCAAACAGCCGCGAAGGGATGACGCGCGACTGATTCAGTACCAGACAATCGCCCGGCTGCAGATAATCCGGCAGGTCGCGGAACAGGCGATCTTCCCAGGTCTCCGTCTCCCGATCGACAACCAGCATCCGGGCACCATCGCGAGCCTCGGGCGGCTCCTGCGCGATCAACTCGGGGGGCAGGTCGTAGTCGAAATCGGAGAGCTTCATCCGGCCTGTTTGGCCTCCAGTTCAGCCCACCGCTCGTAGAATTTGTCGACCACAGCCTGCGCTTCGTCGAGCTCCGCGAGGGCTTTCAGCAAGCCGGCGGGATCACTGGTGACCTCAGGCTTCTCCAGTTGCTCGCGCTTATCGTGGAGCACTTCCTCAGCCTTCGCGACGTTGCCCTCGATGGCTTCCCACTCACGCGACTCGTTGTACGACAGCTTTTTGCGCGAGTTAGCCTGCGCTGATTGCCCCGGCGCTGCCTTGGCGGCTTTAACGGGCGATTTTTTGGCCGCGTTCGCTTGTTCCCACTGCGACAGTTCCGCGTAAAATTCTGTCTCGCCTTCCGCGCTGATCGAGAGCAGCGTGGTGGAGAGGCGGTCCAGCAGATAGCGATCGTGCGTCACCAGCACCATAGCCCCGGGGAAGTCCTCGAGGTTCGCTTCCAGCACTTCCAGGGTCGGAATGTCCAGATCGTTGGTCGGCTCGTCGAGCAGCAGAATGTCGGCTGGCAGCAGCATCAGACGGGCAATATGAACGCGTGCGCGCTCGCCGCCCGAGAGATTGCCTACCGGGAGATCCAGTTGTTCATTTTTGAACAGGAACCGCGCTGCCCAGCCTGCCACGTGCTGCGTACGTCCACGGAACTGCACGGTATCGCCACCGGGTGACAAGGCTCGACGGAGCGGAGTCTCCGGCGGAATGCTTTCGCGATCCTGTTCGAAGTAGACGACGTTCAGGCCTTCCGCACGACGTATCTCGCCCGCGTCAATCGGTATCTCGCCGTTGATGCAGCGGATGAGCGTGGTCTTGCCAGCGCCGTTGGCACCGAGGACGCCGAGGCGCGCGCCGGGTCCAAGTGTGAAGGTCAGATTTGAGAACAGCTTGCGTCCACCAAGGCTCTTTTCGACACCTTCGCAGACCACAAGGCGCTTGGTCAGGCGACCCGAGGATGTGAAATCGATGGTTGCTACGCCGCCGCTGTTGCGCTCACTGACATCGGCCAGCTTCGCCTGCGACTCCATGGCATCGTCGATACGCGCTTTGGATTTGCGGGTGCGCGCCTTGGCGCCGCGACGCAGCCAGGCGATCTCCTTTTCCACCAGGTTCGCCAGAGCGTCCTGCTCGCGACGCTGCGCATGCAGGAATTCGGCGCGCTTTTCGAGGAACCGGCTATAGCTGCCGGCCGCCGTGAACAAACCCAGCGGATACGCGCGGTTGATCTCCGCTACACGCGTACAGACCTCTTCCAGAAAGTAACGATCGTGGGTGACGAAGATCGACGCGATGCCCGCCGACTTCAGCAGCTTCTCGAGCCAGAGAATGCCCTCGACGTCCAGATGGTTAGTGGGCTCGTCGAGCAGCATGATGTCTGGCTCGGCCGCCAGCGCGGCAGCTACGGCCAGGCGCTTCTTCCAGCCGCCCGAGAGGGTACCGGCAAGCGCCGAAGGATCGTTGAAGCCCACGCGCGAAAGGATGCGTGAAACGGCGACTTCCTTTCCGTCGGATTCTTTTGCCGCGGCCGTGATGATCTCGCGGACGCTGAGGTTGAGATCGAAGACGGGATCCTGCGAAACCATGGCCAGACGGACGCCTTTGCGCACCGCCACATTGCCATTGTCGGGAGACATCTCGCCTCCCAGGATTTTCAGGAAGGTGGATTTCCCTGCTCCGTTCGGCCCGATGATTCCCATTCGATCTTCATCGTGCAGGCTGAGCGATATCCCCGTGAAGACGGTACGGGAGCCGAACGACTTTTCAAGCGAGTCGCAGGTGAGTAAGACGGACATGTCGTGGAGGGGTCTCTTTTCCGGCCTGAACAACGCTGACCGCGGCCGGGCCGGTTTGGAGTCCGGCGGGCAGCAGGGCGTTAATCTGGCGGGGTGCGCCGTTGGCGGCCGGTGCCAGCCAGGTGGCGGGCAGGGTGGTGCCGTTTAGCCGCAGACTTACGTCCGCGACGGTTGATGTTTCGCGCAGGCCAGTGGCCCACACGGAGAGAGCGGCGTCGGGGCCGACGTTGGCCATATCATCCTGAAAGGTCTTTCCGTCGGTGACGCGGGTAATGGCGAGATGAGAATCGCGAGTTGCGGGCCAGGACAGGCTGTCGCCCACGTCCAGGCCGAGTTTCAGAGGAACACTGCGCACGCCTTCGCCGACAGCGAGAGTGGCTTCGTGCCAGCCGGCGGTGAGGCCCGGCGGAATTTTGCAGGTCGCCTGCCAGGCTCCTTCACCGGTAACGGAGATGTGAATGGGGCGAGATCCGAAGCCGCCGATGATCGGGCGTACGTTGTCACAGGTCAACGCGGCCTCCGGGCTGCGGAAGTAGAACGTGATGTAATCGTCGGCTTCGGTGCTGAAATCGTGCCCGTGGGTGTTGGCGTTTTCAATGCAGAGGACGTCGGGAGCCGTGCGGCCAGGTAGCGAGCGTTCGTTCCAGCCGCGCCATGCAGTGATGTGCGCGCGCTCGGCGAGTGCGCTCTGGTATTCCACCCGCGCGAAGCCTGCCGTGCGAGTGAACGCCATCAGGCAGGGCAGGTTCGGCCCCACCCAGTTGTCGAGTTGACCGCGCAGTTCGGTGGTTTCGTAGAACTCCATGACGGGGATAGCGCCGGGGTCGGTACCCGTGACGAAAGATTCGATGCAGGCCATGTCGCGGCACATCCCGCACACGTTTTCGAGAGCCATGACCGGGTGCTTCACGTGGTAGAGCACGCCGAAGAACAACACGATGTCGAAGGTGCCGAGATCGCGGTACGTCAGGCGGCAGATGTCGCCGACGTAGTACTCGATCTGAGAGCCGAGCAGCTTCTTCGCTTCCATCAGCCGCGTGCTGCGGGTGGCATCGAGCGCCATGACTTCCGCTCCGCGCCGCTCCATTTCGAAGCTGAACCAGCCGTCCCAGGCGCCGATGTCGAGAACCCGCTTGCCGCGCAGATCCTCCGGGATGGGGAACTGAGCGACCCGCAGCTTGAGTTGCTCGATGGACTGGTGCCCTTCGATGACACTTCCGTCCGGCAGTTCGATTGAGTGATACCAGCCGAGGCGGTTCAGGCGCTCGATCTGCCGGCGGTTTTCCTCTATGAAATGAGGGTTGCGGGCCTCGCTCATGCTTCTTGCAGAATGGGGAGCAGCTCGGAGCCGGTGACGACCGTCTCTTCTTCCAGTTCGCCATCTAAATCAATGTATCGGGTATCCAGCAGGCGGCCGTGATTGACGTTGCCCATCGCGGAGAGGATGTTCTCGCGGATGTGGGGATGATCGATCTCCCAGTCGGCAATGGTTTCGCGGATGCTGCGGCGGACGGTGCCGGTCCGCAGCGAGCAGCCGCAGGGAACAACCGGTACGCCTTTTGACTCGACATAGCCCCGGGTCACTTCTTCGGTGACAAACACCAGAGGGCGGATCAGTCGGAAGTCTTTCTTGCGGCTCCAGGTGACGGCGGGCAGGGCACTCAGGCGTCCCGTGTACATGATGTTGCGCAGCAGCGACTCACAGAAGTCGTCGGCGGTGTGGCCGAAGGCGATCACGTTGGTGTTGAGTTCGCGGGCGATCTGGTACACAGCGCGGCGGCGGAAGCGGCTGCACATATCGCAGCCGTGGTCGGGCTGTTCTTCGAGCAGGCGGAGTGACGGGTTATCGGTGTAGCAGGTCCACTCGACTCCGAGAGAGCGGATGTACTCACCAACCGGTTCGATGGAGGCGAGGAACTTGCCCTGTTCGACGGTGAAGGCGCAAACGGAGAAATTGATCGGCGCGCGCTTCTGCAGCAGAAGCAGCGCTTCCAGCATGGCTACGGAGTCCTTACCGCCGGAAACAGCCACCGCGATCCGGTCGCCTTCGCGAATCATCCGGAAACGGTGGATTGCCTCGCCAGCCTTCCGGAGGAGAATCCGTTCAAAATCCATGCAGGGAGTCCAACAACCAAGTTACCACCCGCAGCCGCAAGCGGTTCCGGCAGGTTCGGTCAGGATTCATGCGAAACTGCATGCGTGGATAATTACGCCATTGTTGTTCATCAAGAGCCGGAGGGTGGATTCTGGCCTGAAGTTCCTGCTTTGCCCGGCTGTTACTCACAGGGCGAAACCGAAGCGGAGCTGATGGAAAACGTCCGCGAGGCGATCTCCGGGGTTCTCGAAGTGATGGAACACAAGAGCTGA
>JAOAPO010000039.1 GCA_025462945.1 Bryobacterales bacterium | reverse complement strand
TTCCTTCGGCGCCATCCACGACCCACCTGCCAGCACAAAGGTCGGCGGCGCTTCAGGGCCGTTCTCCACGATGGTCTGCGCCATCGGAGCCTTGGGCTTCAGCGGATCCAGCTTCTTCAGCTCAGCCGCCAGCTCATCGAACTTCTTCTTCTCTTCGGGCTTCAGCTTCTTCGCAAAACTCTCATCCGTGTGACTAATCTGCGGCATCCCATGGAAGGCCAGCAGCTTCTGAAAAGGGGTCCGCTGCTCCTCGGGAGTCTTGATGGCTTCCTGGGTTCCGGCCGAGAAACGCGGCATGTAATAGTCCCGCTCTGTCTTTGCGAACGGTTCCACCATGGCATGCATCTGAGCGCGGATCGGGCTCGCCTTGGCCTCCCACTCCGCCATCTGCGCGTTGTACTTCGCCAGGGCCTCGCCCTGCAGCAGCACCGTCTCGTCGTTCGGACGAATATTCGAGAAGAACGCCTGCAGGCGGTAATAATCCTTCTGCAGAATCGGGTCGAACTTATGGTCGTGGCACTTGGCGCATCCGAACGTCAGGCCCATAAACGCAGCCGCTGTCGTGTCGGTGACGTTGTTGAGCAGTTCGCTCCGGCGCAGTTCCATTGACGGCTGATTCGTCTCGTCCGTGTAGTGCCGCATGAACCCTGTCGCAATTCGCGCATCCAGACTGCCCGGATACATCTCATCGCCCGCGATTTGCTCTTTAATGAACCGATCGTACGGCTTGTCTTCGTTGAACGCCTTCACAACGTAGTCGCGGTAACGCCAGATGTTGGGCCGGAACTCATCGGCCTTGAAGCCATTCGTGTCGGCGTAGCGCACCACATCCAGCCACATCCGACCCCAGCGCTCACCATAATGCGGGGACGCCAGCAGCCGGTCCACAACCTTCGCGAAAGCTTCCGGCGACTCATCCGCCACGAAAGCCTGCGTCTCTTCCGGCGTGGGCGGCAGACCCGTCAAATCCAGCGTTGCCCGCCGCAGCAGCGTCACCTTATCCGCGCGCCCGTTCAGCTGGATCTTCTTCTCCTCCAGCTTCGCCACGATAAATGCGTCGACCGGATTCTTCGCATTCACCTTCGGCACCACAGGCTTCGCGACCGGCTGGAAGAACCAGTACCGCTTTTGCATCGCAGTGAAAGTCGGAGTCGCCGTATCGGCGACAGAGGTCAGAGTCGGCGCGCCATCCCACTTGGCGCCTGCATCAATCCACGCCCGAAACTGCGCGATCTGCGCATCCGGCAGCCGCGTCCCCAATGGCATCTGCGGCTGCACCTGCCCCGTGATGTGCCGGAACAGCAGGCTTTCATCCGCCTTGCCGGCAACCACCGCCGGACCGTGCTTCCCGCCCTTGAGCAGACCTTCCGAACTCCGCAGGTCGAGGTCCCCCATGCGCGAGGCCCCGCCATGGCACTGTACGCACTTGCCCGCCATCAGCGGCCCGATGTCTTTGGAGAAAGAGACCGCTGCCGTTTGGGCCAGGACCATCGAGGCAGGCAAAACCAACAGGCCAGTGAACCGCAATGCAGGAAGCTTCAACAGGGAGCGCAAATCCAGTACCTCGATTAAATTATCTACCTAAATTAAGTCTGGCGACGCGAGAAACTAAGCGATTCTTCCTTGATTTTGTAAACAACCTTTCTGTTTCACGGCCTTGGCCCCGAACAGAGACCGGGTCAATTCGGACTACTGGAAGCCGCCCCAGGTTGCGGATATATGATGTCCGTGTCAGTCTATCGAGTGGCTTCAAAGTTGCATGCCGGTTCCGCTGGATTCGTGCGACCCACGCGTCCGAACGCAGATCTCATACAGGGAGAACAGTTTATCTTGTTTCCGACTCAGCTTTCCCGGCGCTTTCCCGCCTCGCTCTGGCTCACGACGATCCTGTCGCTGGCCCTCCCCGCACTCAGTTTTGCCCAGGCCGGACCACGCAGCGGAGAGGCGAATCTCGTCCTGCCCGACCTCGGACTCGTCGAATTCCTCGGCGTCAGCGGCCGCACGCTGCTCATGGGCGGGCTCGCAGTCTGCGCACTCGGACTCCTCTTCGGGCTGTGGACGTACAAGAACCTCCGCGACCTTGAAGTGCACACCTCCATGCGGGAAGTCTCGGAACTGATCTGGGAGACGTGCAAAACCTACCTCTTCGGGCAAGGCAAATTCCTGCTTCTTCTCGAACTCTTCATAGGCGCAATCATGCTGTTCTACTTCGGCTACCTGGAACAGTTCGAGGCCTCAAAAGTCATCACCATCCTGCTCTTTAGCCTGCTCGGTATCGCCGGCAGCTATGGCGTTGCCTGGTTCGGCATTCGCGTCAACACCTTTGCCAACTCACGCACTGCCTTCGCCAGCCTGCGCGGCATGCCGTTTCCCTGCTACGCTATCCCGCTCCGCGCCGGCATGAGCATCGGCATGGTCCTAATTAGCGTGGAACTCCTGATCATGCTCTGCATCCTCCTGTTCATCCCCGGCGACTACGCAGGGCCCTGCTTCATCGGCTTCGCGATCGGTGAATCCCTCGGAGCCGCTGCCCTTCGCGTCGCCGGCGGCATCTTCACCAAAATCGCCGACATCGGCTCCGATCTGATGAAGATCGCCTTCAAGATTAAAGAAGACGACGCGCGCAACCCCGGCGTCATTGCCGACTGCACCGGTGACAACGCCGGTGACTCTGTCGGACCCAGCGCCGACGGCTTCGAAACCTATGGAGTCACCGGCGTCGCCCTAATCTCTTTCATCCTCCTCGCCGTCACTGACCCCACCGTCCAGGTCCAGCTGCTCGTCTGGATCTTCGTCATGCGCATCATGATGGTCGTCTCCTCCGCCGCTTCGTACTTCATCAATGAGGCGCTCGCCAAGGCCCGTTATTCGCACCTGAAAAAGTTCAACTACGAGCACCCCCTGACGTTCCTCGTCTGGCTCACCTCCGCCATTTCCATCGCCCTCACGTATGCCGTCTCGTATTACCTGATCCCCGGGCTCGGCAGCGACGGCACGCTCTGGTGGAAGCTTTCCACCGTCATCACCTGCGGCACACTCGCTGGTGCAATTATTCCCGAACTGGTCAAAGTCTTCACATCCACTGAGTCCCGGCACGTCCGCGAGGTCGTGACCTCATCGCGTGAAGGTGGTGCGTCCCTCAACATCCTGTCCGGCCTCGTCGCCGGAAACTTCAGCGCCTTCTGGCTCGGCATGGCCATGATGTCTCTGATGGCGGTGGCATACGGCGTCAGCACCCTCGGGATCGGCAGCCTCATGCTCGCGCCCGCCGTGTTCGCCTTCGGCCTCGTCGCCTTCGGCTTCCTCGGCATGGGACCCGTCACCATCGCCGTCGACTCCTACGGCCCGGTCACGGATAACGCGCAGTCCGTCTACGAACTCTCGCTCATTGAAGAAATCCCCAACATCAAACAGGAGATTCAGGCGAAGTTTGGCTTCACCCCCGACTTCGAGCGCGCCAAAGAGAACCTCGAAGAGAACGACGGTGCCGGCAACACGTTCAAAGCCACAGCGAAGCCAGTCCTGATCGGGACGGCCGTCGTCGGCGCGACCACCATGATCTTCTCCATCATCGTGTCGCTCACCAATGGCCTGACGACCAACCTGCAAAATCTGTCGATCCTCTACCCGCCCTTCCTGCTGGGCATGATGGCTGGCGGGGCGATGATCTACTGGTTCACCGGAGCCTCGATGCAGGCCGTCACCACCGGTGCCTACCGGGCTGTCGAGTTCATCAAAAAGAACATCCGGCTCGAAGGCGTCACCAAAGCCTCGGTGGCGGATTCGAAAGCCGTCGTCGCCATCTGCACCCAGTACGCGCAGAAGGGCATGTTCAACATCTTCCTGGCCGTGTTCTGCGCGACGCTCGCCTTCGCATTCGTCGAGCCTTTCCTCTTCATCGGCTACCTGATCTCCATCGCCCTGTTCGGGCTCTACCAGGCCATCTTCATGGCGAACGCCGGCGGAGCCTGGGACAACGCGAAGAAGATCGTCGAAACCGAACTCAAGCAGAAGGGAACTCCCCTGCACGATGCGACCGTCGTCGGCGACACCGTCGGCGATCCGTTCAAGGACACCTCATCGGTAGCCCTCAACCCGATCATCAAATTCACGACGCTCTTCGGCCTTCTCGCCGTCGAACTGGCCGTCAAGCTGGGTGAAGGAGACGGCGCCGGCCCGTCGCTCCGCCTCTGGCTGGCCGCCGCCTTCGGCATCGTAGCGCTGGTATTCATCTACCGCAGCTTCTACGGCATGCGAATCAAGCAGGAAGCGTAGTAGCTAAGGCCGGTCTTGAGCACGCATAGAGGCCGCTTAGCCGATAATGGCGTGCCGGCTATGGGAGCGGCATGCAGCCGGACGGTGCCGATGTGCAGGGCTCCACTGCGGTATGTCAGTTTGAAGAATCCTGAGAAGTGAAGATTTAAAGTACCATCCAAAACAGTCGCAGGATAAAGGCGGATTACTTGACGCTGACTACGACCCGGCCGCACCCTTCTTCGACGAGCTCGTGAGCGCGAACAATCTGTTCGAGTGGTAGACACTCACGGATTTCAAAGCCTGCCCAGCCTGTCTCAAGCGCGGCGTTTAAGTCCTGTGCCGCAGCCATCTTTGCCTCGTTCGGAAAATCGTCACTACCCAAGAAGAACAAACGCGTGTTTTGAAACACCAGCTGCCAGAACGGTATCTTCGACACTCCATAACCGGCTGCGTACGTCGCGATGGAACCGCCCATCTTGAGCAGTTGAACATCGACGTCGATGTTGGCGTCAAATGCAACTTCGATGATGTGGTCTATTCCATCTGGTGCAAGTGCCCTGACCTGAGCTGCAAACTCGGGGCCGTGGTGGATCACTTCGTCAGCACCGGCGTGCCTGGCTAAATCCTCGCCCGACGTCGAACGCACAGCACCAATTACCCGAGCACCGGCGCGAACGGCCAGTTGAACGGCACAGAGTCCAACCGCTCCAGATGCACCCTGAACCAACACAATCCGGCCCTTGACTGGACCAGCGATGTGAACGGCACGATGTGCGGTTATGCCAGGAATTCCGAGACACGCGCCCTGCTCTGCCGACACGCCTCCAGGCAGGTGAGCAACCTGGTCTACTGGAACGATCGTAAACTCCGCCGCCGTGCCAAACGGACGGTATGATTGAGCGCCATAGCACCAGACCATCTGCCCGATCCAATCAGAAGAGACACCGTCACCCACTTCGTCGATCCTGCCTGCGCCGTCGCTGTGAGGAATCACGCGAGAAAACGGCATGCCGTAATCAAACGCGTTCTGGCGCTTCTTTACATCGCCGGGGTTTACACCGGAAGCAGCAACGCAGATTCGAACTTCACCAGGCCCAGGATGCGGGTCCGGCATTTCTCCGACCATAAGGACGTCACGGGCCGGTCCCTGCTTTTCGTACCAGGCTGCTTTCATACGAGGCCTCGTTCTTCATCGCCCACGAGCTATCCAAGCTTGGCCCTTATCTCAGGTGTAGTCTCGGCGTATATGTAGAGTTTTTCGATCGTAGGGAGTGCCAGAAACTGCTGGGCAAACGGGGCAAACGTCTGCTCGACGTGTGGCAACTGACCCGCCGAGCGATATCGCTCAAGGATGTGGACCGTCGTGTGATCCCCGCTCATCAGGTATTCGTAGGTCAA
>JAOAPO010000027.1 GCA_025462945.1 Bryobacterales bacterium | reverse complement strand
TACCTGGAAGATTGCGCGGGTGTCGTTCTTGAGTGCCTGCAGCCAGCTGGCGATATAGGACGCGTGCGCCTCCTGGACTTCCGGCGTGATTTCGAGATCGGCGCAAAGGAACGCCGCGCCCAGCTCGGCGACGAGTTCCTCCCGGGCGTAGCCTTCGTCACCCCAGACCTTGCGGCCGAAGTCACGATTCAACCTCGACGGATGTTTGGTGCGATGGATGCTTTCGTGCGCAAGCGTGGCGTAGAAACTTTCAGGATCGCGGAAGCTCTCGATGGGTGGTAGCTGGATGTAATCCGCCTCCTGCGCGTAGTAGGCGCGGCCGGCGCCATACCGGATGTCAGCTTGTGTGGCGGCAAAGAAAGCATCGGCGTGCTCGATACGCTGAACGTTGGTAAGTCTCGGCTCAGGCTTCGCGTAGTAGTGTTCAGGAAGTCCCTCGATCTGTTCAGTATTGAACACGGTATAGCCCTTAAGAAAAGGGATCTCGCGATCGATCTCCTGCCCTTCCCTTCGGCACCTTCTTCAGTGCGCGTCAAGGTATTGGCGTAGACGACCAACGAACCCTTTTCGCCCTTGCGAACGTGTGCGTTAAGCGCGAGGGCTTGCCGGAACGTCATCCAGCTTGGCGAAGTGAAGCCGTTATTAATGGAAGCGCTCCACAGCATCAGGATGTTGATGCCTGAGTAAGGTGCGCCGTTGTGGCGAAGTGGACGACTGATGCGCGCGGCAGCGTTCTCGCCGCTCCACGGCTTCATCCAGGGGCTGACGCCCTGTTCGAGAGAGGCAATAATCTTCGCGGTCACGCGGGTGTAAATATCCTGCCGTTCTGAGTTCTGCATTTGTCCGTTCCTTTCCGGCGTCGCGGTTTCTCATGACGCGAACATCGAAAGGGCCGGGTGGCTGAAGGGCGATGTCACCGCAGGGGAACGGCAACACGGGAGCCGTAAGCCGACCATGGGAGGCGCGGCGAATGGAGCGGGCCAGCCGCCGAGGAAGTACTCAACGCGAAAGCGCGTTTCGGTATCGCTCTCTCGAACAAGCGAAAGTACCCGCTGGAGGAGTTTCGCGTTTTCGCGCGAGCTGCGCGCGACTACATCGGGGTGACCGCAGGTGACGCACTCATACACAGGAAAGTCGCCGGCGAAATCAGCGGACTCGCAGACTACCTAGGATTGGAAAGGAAACGAGTTCCGGACGATGTTCTATTCGAGGCTGACCGGTTGCAGTGCCTCCTGTTCTCCGGATACGACCCGAGTTTCGAGGGCGACGAACCCCCAGGTTTGTGAAGCGGAGGTGCTCGACCTAGACTTGTCTACTTTCCGATAACCGGACATCACAAGCGGAATGTCAACAGACGCAACGGCCTTGACCTTGTTTCAATTCCCGGATGTTGCGTACGTCCGGCAGATTTGTTTAGGGTCGGAGAGTCCCCGCTCGTGAAATTTTGTTTCTCGATCGTGATAGAAACGCCGCTGTGCCACGACTACCTTGATTGTGGAGGAGACGAAATCAATTCCGGGTAGGCCTACAAATCAGGATGGGCTGTACGAGGACGCGGTGGACCAATATGGACCTGCACTAGAACGTCTGGCACGTGCCTACGAAGCAGATCCGGAGAAGCGCCGCGACCTGAGCCAAGACATTCATCTTCAATTGTGGCGGAGTTTTTTGCGCTACGACTCCCGCTGTTCCGTCCGAACCTGGGTCTATCGAGTGGCTCACCACGTCGCGGTTTCGTACGTCGTCCGTGAGCGGCGGGGCTATTCGAACCTCATAAGCCTGGAGGAACTCGACGCTGTGCCCGACCGGGCAGATGCGCAGTTCGACGCGAATCAACGAATGGATCTGAACCGACTATCAGCGTTGATTCAGAAACTCAAACCGCTGGACCGCCAAGTGATTGTTTCTTATCTCGAAGACCTGGATGCGGCATCCATCGGAGAGATCACGGGTCTATCGCCCGCGAATTTGGCGGTGAGCATTCATCGAATCAAGAATATCCTTGCCCGGCGATTCCACGAAGGACGGGCGGAGGGAGCGAACGATGCGGGATGAACGGCCGGGAGACGGCGCAAGAACAATGTGGCTGAGCCAGCCAACGGGGATTTCGAAAATGACATCGAAACTGATTGAGCGGAGGTCGCGTGAACTCCGAGCAAAGACGCGGAGGAAGTTGATCGGGACTGTGGCGGGGCCATTCGCTGCGAGCATGTTCTACGCGTACGGCATGAAAGAGTTTTACGCGCTCAGACAAGTAGTGCAGCTACCCTTTGCTATCGCACTCGCCTGGAGCGTCATCGGACTGTTCTTCCTCAATCGGGGAATGTGGTCCGCGATGATGCCCGCAGACACAGGTCTTAGGACGGGCCTGGAGTTTTGCCGCAATGAGGTGGAGCGCCAACGAGACCTCGTGCGCCGGGTGGTGCTGTGGTCGTTTGGTCCCGTCATGTTGGCCACGGGCACGCTCGTTCTGGCCCTGGCTTTAGTCTCGACCAGAGAACGAGGCATATTCCCCGATGGACTTCCGTTCATAACTCTGGTGATTGTCTGGATAGTCTCGTGGTTCGTGATCAGGTTGCGAGAACAGCGCGAACTCCAGCACGAGATCGAAGAACTGAAGGGCATGCAGATGGAGAACCATGACTAATGACGAAGTCGGCACAAGGAGATCACAATTTATGACGCAACTCAACCAGTTCATGGCAGTCGCCGTATTGTCGGCATTAAATGCTCTCGGACAGGATATTTCGGGCGAGTGGCAGGGGTCACTGAAAGCGGGTCCGCAGGAGCTTCGGGTGATCCTGCAAGTGACTAAGAGCGACAACGGAGGCTGGACAGCGGACTTGCTCAGCATTGACCAAAGTCCGGATCGAGGTTCCGGAATGGCAGCAACTTCGTTCTCACTGGACGGCCGCGATATCAAGTTCGCTATCGGCCAACTCCGAGGCGCCTATGACGGCAAGCTTAGTGGTGACGGATCAACGATTACGGGAATCTGGACGCAAGCCCGTGCACTGCCTCTCGATTTCCGACGGGCGACCAAAGAGACGGCCTGGGTACATCCCTCTACCCACAAGGTAGATTTCATCCCCGTGGAGAAGAACGTTAGCCTGGAGGTTCTCGATTGGGGTGGCACTGGAAGGCCCCTGGTGTTGCTGGCAGGCCTCGGCAACACAGCCCATGTGTTCGACGCGTTTGCACTAAACCTGTCTCCGAAGTTCCACGTGTACGGCGTCACGCGGCGCGGTTTCGGCGCTTCCTCTGCTCCTTCGCCCTCCGGAGACGCGACATACTCTGCGGATCGTCTTGGCGATGATGTTTTGGCGGTATTAGATGCATTGAAACTTAATCGACCGATACTGGTGGGCCACTCTCTTGCGGGCGAGGAGCTTAGCTCTGTGGGCTCGCGACACCCCGAGAGAGTCGCGGGTCTAATTTATCTCGAGGCCGCATATTCTTACGCGTACTACGACCGCGCCCGAGGGGATTTGGGGATCGATCTGATTGAGTTGCAAAGGAAGCTGCGGCAGATGGAACCAGGCAATAGCGCAGTGAATCGAAGGCAACTGATTGAAGATCTGCTGGGGACGACGCTACCGGCGTTTGAACGGGCGCTAAAAGAAGCGCAAAAGAGTGCGGCAGATGGTGTAGCAGGTCCGGCGGCGGCCGAAGCGGTTTCGCCGATTACCCTAGCAGCCCGGGGTGCAACGCCATTTGAACCTGGCGTGAAAGCAAAAACCGCTTTACGATTTAAGCATGTCGCTGGGCAGAAGAAGTCGGCAGGGGCAGGAGGCGATGTGGGTCGAGACCGCATCA
>JAOAPO010000615.1 GCA_025462945.1 Bryobacterales bacterium | reverse complement strand
CTTGGCTGGGAAGGTGACCTGCCAGGTTCTGCGGACATCATCTCCGTCCTCCCTGCCGGGTCGCTTATCAACGCGACCCTGACCAGCGGTCGTCCGCCCCACCGAGGCGCCCGTGTTTATATCAATCCGCCGCGCTACCTCGAAGCACTGCTCGCGCTCTGGGAACAGGACAATCTCGCGGCCAAATTCCTCGCGCGCTACCAGGCCCAGTCCCACAACAGCATTGTCTGGGACAAGACGGTTCCGACTCGTCCGTTCCCCGGTCTGCGCCCGGCGCAGATTGGTGCGTTCAGCCTCGTTCGCTGGCAGACCAGTTTTCTTTGGGGCCCGCCGGGCACCGGGAAGACCCACACCCTCGGTCGTCTCCTCGCTTCGTACCTCGTCCACTATCCAGGCGAGCGCGTCCTCCTTCTCTCGTCCACCAACGTCGCTGTCGACCTCGCCATCATCGCCGTTGATGACGCGATCCGTGAACTCGGACCCGCCATCCGCCCCATTTGCTACCGATTCGGATCGCGTCTTGAGCCGTCCCGCTTCCGTGGCCGCGAACACTTGACGCCGCTTCGCGACAAGACCCTGATTCAGATGCTTCGCCAGCTTCAGGACGTTGCACCCGACCCCGCCAATGCCGAGCTTTACCAGGAGTGGAAGCGCCAGCGTGATCGCCTGCGCGACGCCATCCGCACGCAGAACCACGAGTTCCTCTCTAAGGCCCAACTCGCAGCCATGACCACGACCCTGGCGGCCCACGATTTCAGTAACCTCAGTCGCTTCGATCTGGTGGTCTTCGATGAAGCCAGCCAGGTGGGTAAAGCGCAGGCGATGACCTTTGCCCAACTCGGCGATCGCGTTCTGTTCGCCGGCGATCACAAACAACTCGCGCCCATTGCGGTTGCCCCGCAGCCCGACGTCACCACCTGGCTCGCCGATTCACCGTTTGCGTGGAGCGGGCGCAACTCTCTCGCCAAAGCCACCTGCATGCTCAACGAGCAGTGGAGAATGGCCCCCGCCATTTCAGCGGCAATCAGCTCCCAGTTCTACGAATCCAAACTCCACGTCGCCTTGCCCGCTGCCGCCGACGCGAAATGGCTGCAGCGAAGAGTCGTTCGAGCGACGACGCTTCTGGATCTGCAAAACGTCGTCCTGATCGACACCGAAGCTGCACCCACGGTGGCCAGAGGTTTTCGCGGCTACGTCTGCCCGGAGTCCGCGCGCCTGGTCGCGGCACTGGTGGTGGACCATGCGAAAAGCTGGGCTATCAGGGACCTGAAATCGGAGATGCTGGTCCTCACTCCGTACCGGGCCCAGCGCCGTCGGCTTGAAGACGAACTCTCAGCGATCGGTGTTCCCCGCGAGCTCGCGTCCACGGTTCACCGTGCACAGGGTTCGGAAAGGCGACTGGTTCTGTTCGATCCGGTGTGCCCCACGGCCGAATTCGTTTCGAACGAGGACGGCATGCGCCTTGTGAATGTCGCCTTCAGCCGAGCCGAGTGTCGACTGATCGTGATGCTCCAGCGAGGCTGGGAGCGGCACCCCGTGCTGCGCGCTCTCGCCGCGATTCATCACCCGGTTACACTGGACCCCCAAGCCGTGGACAATCTCCTGCTCGCCGCACACCGTCTCGCCCTGCCCGCCCAACAGCGCATCGAGCCCGCCGACTGGCAGCGCAATCCGGGGGTCCAGGGCTAAAGCTGCAACCGGCCAGCCGCGCTATAGCCTCGCACTTTTCTTCTTTTGCGCTTTCTTCTCCAGCCGCGGTAAGCGCCTCTTATCGTGCTTCGCCAGCTTCGGCACTTTGGCAGGCTTGGGCGACTCAGCCGGCTTCGCGACTGGAGCAGCGGCCTGTGGCGCTTTAGCACCCTTGGCCCCGGCTACCTTTGCCGCAGCCTCCGTGCTCGTTTCAGCGCTCTTTTCCGTTCCGCCCTCGGTCGTTCCCGCCACCGAGGCAATCGTCCCCACTACCCTTCCGATCTTTTTTGCTACCGTCGTCAGCGTGTCTTCCGCTTGTGAATCCTGCGTATCGTTCGTGGCCATATCATCGGCCTCCGTTCTTTGTGTTAGTTCGCAAAAGCCAGGGGGCCGTTCACCCCTGCTTTGAAAGTCTGGCTGGCAAACCTTGCAACTGCCTCATTGTACTCTCGGTTTGTTCAATCAGACCCATATGCCTCGCCGGACGTGCCGCAAACAGGGTAGCCTGCCTGATTTCTTTGTGCATCCGGCGGCTCGCCTCGGGCAACGTCGTCGTGTCGCGATCGACCGCGGCCAACAGCACGGGTACCGGAATGCTCGGCAAGACCGGGGTCGCGTCCCAGCGAAACATACCGAGGGCGCCCCGTGCCACCACCGAGGGCGTTGGCAGCATTTCATAGCGGGAAACGAAGTCCACCTGCTTTGCCGTCTCCGTTCCCGCAAAGCTCTGCATCGCGTTCTGCAGGTGGGACATCCCGTTGGCTGGAATTTCCCAGCCCCAGCCCCGGCAAATCCCACGCAATGACGCGGTATTGCCAGCTGAGTTCGCGCCTGGCATACTGCCAGAGCTCGGCGTCCGTGCCCCATCCGTGCGTCAGAATCGGCGCAGGTGCGTCCGCAGCCCCGAAGCTCTGCACGAAACAGCCTCGGTCCGTCCGGGCGATCCAGATACGTGCCCGGCGCGCGGCTATGAGTCAGCGTACCCTACCCCGCAGAGTCGCCGCCGGAAGCACTGGCCCCCGAAGGCAGGAACATGACGGCAAACCGCCCTGCCACACTCAACAGCAGGATCAGGCCCGCTGCCGCCACCAGCCACCCGTCACCGCGCTGGTGCCGTCTCTCCACGCGGTCTGTACGCCGCCGCGGACTCCGGCGCAGCTGCAGAATCGTCCACACACTCCAGACGATCGCTGCAACGGACACGTGCCACCTGTCGAAATAACACAGCCACGGCCCCGAAACCAATGCACCTGGCGTATCCCCACACTGGCAGGACGCATGCTCCCCCGAAGCCATGCCCACACCAAACCAGCCCGTCAGCGAACCGCACCAGCCTGGAATCCAGGCGGAAATGGGTCAACAGCCCAAAGCAGAGAAAAGCTCCCATAAAGGCAGCGGAAAATTAGAAGGGAAGGTCGCCCTGATCACCGGCGGTGACAGCGGCATCGGTCGTGCTGTCGCCATCGCCTTCGCGAAAGAGGGCGCCGACGTTGCGATCGCCTACCTCAATGAGCAGGATGATGCCGAACAAACCCGAGACATGGTCGAAGAGAAAGGCCGTCGTTGCATTCTCTTTCCCGGCGATGTCGGCTCCGAGGCTCACTGCGGCGACATCGTCGAGCGCACGGTCGGCGAACTCGGAGGCCTCGACATTCTGGTCAACAACGCAGCCGAGCAGACCGATCAGGACAGCATCGAGAAGATCAGCGCCGAACAGCTGGAGCGTACCTTCCGTACGAACATCTTCTCCATGTTCTATATGACGAAAGCCGCCATCCCGCATCTTCGCCGCAAGAAAGGCGCGATTATCAACACTACGTCCGTCACCGCTTACCGGGGCAGCGAGCACCTCATAGACTACGCCTCCACGAAGGGCGCAATCGTTGGCTTCACGCGATCACTCTCCAAGTCCCTCGCCAAAGAAGGCCTGCGTGTAAACGCCGTCGCTCCCGGCCCCATCTGGACCCCTCTGATCCCCTCTACGTTCACTCCCGAAAAGGTGGAGAGCTTCGGCAAGGATGTGCCCATGGGCCGCCCCGGCCAGCCCGAAGAGGTCGCGCCCTGCTACGTGTTCCTCGCCTCCGACGACGCCAGTTACATCACCGGTCAGGTCCTGCACCCGAACGGTGGCGAGGTCGTCAACGCCTGAGCCTCGTCGCCCACACAGTCACGGCTCGCGAAGAGCCGTGACTGTAAACACGATGCCTGGTGCTACTTCTTCGGCTGAGCAGTGCCGTTGCCGAAATTGGTGGCGTCTTTGCTATCCACCATCTTGTTCGCGCTTTTCTGGCTGTCCATATTGTTGCCGCTCGTGGCCGCCTTGCCAGTGCCGCTGCCCTTGCCGCTGTCACCCATCTGTTTGGCACTCCCACCGCCCCCGCCCGTGTTCTTGGCCACTTCATTCACACGCGTGAGGTGCTTCTGCAGCGTCGGCAGCGTCTTCGCCGCAAACGCCTTCAGTTCCGGATCCGAACCTGACTGGGACTGCTTCTGGAACTCCGCTACATCCTTCTGATGATCGGCCTGCATCAGTTTGATGTACGCGCGGTCGAACGGCGCACCGGAGAGCTTCGACAGCGCAGCCTGATGGTGGCTCGGCTTCTCCGCGGGCAACGTCACGCCCTTCTTCTGCGCCAGCGCCTGCAGCTCGTCGTTCGCCTGCGTATGGTCCGTTACCATCATCTGCCCAAACGACTTCACATCGGAGTTCGACGCTTTATCCTGTGCCAGTCGCCCCAGCGCGACCTCCATCATGCCGCCCGCAGCGGCCTCCGTCATGAACTTTCGATCGGCCGCGTTCAAACTGCCGCCACCCATTTTGTTGCCGCTCATCTTGTCGGACGAACCGCTGTTCATCTTCGAACTGCCCGTGTTGTTGTTATTCGCGTTTGACTGGCCGGGTGCCGCCGCGCCACCCTGCGAACCCTGCGAGTTACGCCCCTGCGCCGCCGCCGAGGAACCCGACTGTGCGAACGCGACCAGAGAGCTTAGAGACAAAGCCAAAACCCTGCTGCCTGCTGAAAAATTGAGTGCTGACATAAGAACCTTTCGAAATTACCTTTCGAAGAGTAGAGTCCGCCAGCCCCTGCCGGTTTCGGATTCGCCACAGCTCTCTAAGCAGTGCGGTCCCGTCTTACTCCTGTGACGTTCACTCCTGCCGGAGCGCGACCAACGGATCGATTCGGGACGCTCGCCTTGCCGGCGCATAGCCGGCGAGAATCGCGGAGCTTAAGAGGACGAAACCACCCAGCGCCAGCGTTCCTGGATCGTTGGGCCGGGGCTCGAACAGGAGCGATTTGAGAAGCCGGGACGCGATCAACGAGGCAGGCACGCTGATCGCCAGTCCCACGGCGGCCATCAGCAGAACGCGCCGCAGAACCATCCAGACTACGGTGCCTCGCTGCGCTCCCAGAGCTATGCGGATTCCAAGCTCGCCCACCTGCCGCGCCACGTTGTAAGACATCGTCCCGTAGAGTCCCACGCACGCGATCAGGAGAGCGAGGACTGCGAAACCCGTGCATAGTTTCGCAAAGGTGATTTCCCGGCTGATTGTCCGGTCGATTTCGGCTGCCTGCGTGACCACGTTGGTAACGGGCATGTGGGAATCAGCCACACGCACGATCTCCTCGACGCTCCTGACATACTTCAACGGATCACCCGCAGTGCGTAGCGCGTAAGTCACTCGATCCGGAGAGTAATGGCTTGCAGGGATGATTACGGTCATCGAACTGTCCTCTCCTTTCAGACCGCCGTACCGCACATCAGCCGACACGCCCACGATTTCGAGATCGCGCTTTTCGTCCACGAAGGTGATGCGCCGGCCCACGGGATTCTCATTGCCGAAGTATGTCCGCGCCAGGCGTTCGCTGATCACTGCAACCGGCGAGGAGGCCGTTTGGTCGCGGTCGTCAATCTCACGTCCGGTCACGATCGGAATCTGCATCGTCGTGAGGAAGCGCGATCCGGCGGCCATGACGCTTGCGCCCTGGACAGTAACAGAGCCGATCTTTATCGTCCCCCGGTATGCCCCGCCGGCACGGCCAGCGCTGATGATCGACGATCCGGAAAGCGTCGCGCTATTCACTCCGGGGATCGATTCCAGGCGCTTGCGCAGGTCCGCGTAAAAGGTGGCGATCTCCGCGGCGCGATGCCCTGCCTGACGTGCGTTCACCGAGAACAGAAGGATGTTCTCGCGGGCGTACCCAAGTTCAACGGAGTGCAGCTTGTCGACTGTCCTGACAAACAGACCCGCTGTGAACAGGATGAGAAAAGAGATTGCGATCTGGGCAACTGTCAGAACGTGCTGCGCACGGCGGCGCGGCCCGCTCCCCCTGCCATTCTTCAGCGCGGACATGACGTCCGGACGCGTCGACTGCAGCGCCGGAACGAGGCCAACTAAAATGCCGCAAGCCATGGACAGCGCCGCCGTCACGCCCAGCACCTTCCAGTTTAGTTCTGCGTGCAGCGTGAAGTTGTCCTGCCCGTTCGAGAGCAGCAACGTCAGCGCGCGCACGCCCCAGATTGCCAACACGACCCCTAATGCTCCGCCGAGCGACGCCAGCATCACGCTCTCGGTAAGCAACTGCCGCACTACGCGGAACCGTCCCGCTCCCATGCTGAGCCGGACAGCCATTTCGCGTCGCCGCGCGGCCGCCCTTGCCAGCAGCAGGTTCGCGATGTTCGCGCACGCGACCGCTAGGATCAATCCCACCATCGCCAGCAGTACGTACAGAGGCTTCGAATACTGGCGGCGCAGGCTGCCCAAACCTTCGGCGCCGGGATTCAGGATCAATGCGGGTAGTTTGGCGCGTTCAGCGTCGGTCTTCGCGGTGGTGGCAACCCATCGATGGAAACGGGGAGCCAGCGCTGCCTGCGCCTGCGCCATGCTGACGCCAGGACGCAGCCGGCCCATCATTTCGAGCCAGTAGAAGTTTCCGTCGCCATACATGCGAGCCGCGTCGGGGCCATCCACGAGCACACTCGTGTGCAGCGGAAGGTAAAGGTCCGGTGCCGCTCCCGGGTCGACTCCAAAGAATTCCCGGGGGGCAACGCCGATCACGGTAAAGGGCACGTTATCGACGACGATCGGTTGGCCAATTGCATTCGACGGTTCTCCAAAGCGCTGCCGGCTTGTTGAAAAGCTGATCACGGCCACCGCCGCAGCACTCGGACGGTCGTCTTCGGGACCGATCGGCCGTCCTGCGGCCAGCGACACTGACAACCCGTGAAAATAGTCGCCGCTGACGTACTCCGTGCTCACGCTCGTCGCCTGCCCGCGGACCGTCAGATTATGGTTGTGTCCGTTGAAGTAAGCGAAGAGTGTGGAAAACGCGGGGTTCTCCTCGCGAAGGGTGTCGAACGCGCCGTACGGGAATATCCCGGTGACCATGTCGCCTCTGTCAGCAGGCCAGAAGATGCCTTGTAGCCCATGTATGACGTGGCCGCCCTGTGGAGGCTGGCTGTGCCAGTTCAGCACCACCAGCGACTCGGGATCGGCCACCGGCAGCGAGCGCAACAGGATCGACTCCATGAAGCTGTAGATTGCGGTATTGGCCCCGATGCCGAGAGCCAGTGACAAGACCGCCAACGCGCTGAATGCCTTGTTGGCGGTCATGGTGCGGCAGCCAAAGCGAACATCCTGCCAAAGTTCCGACAAAAACTGCGTCATCCAGATCTCCCGTGACTCTTCGCGCTTCAGGCGGGCATTGCCAAATCGGCGGTGCGCTTCAGCCCGGGCGCGCTCCGCCGGCATGCCGTCTGCCTGCAGCTCCGCGGCGCATTCCGCAAGGTGGAGTTCCATTTCCTCGCGGAGGGCCTCGCTGCGCCTGGCGCTTTCTGTCAAATACCTCAGGCGTCGTAACAGATCCATCACTCCGCTCCCATCACGCGGGCGATCGCCAGCGTGAGTTTGGCGTACTGCCGGGTTTCAACCGCCAGTTGTTCGCGGCCAGCCGCCGTGATCGTGTAGATCCTTGCCCGCCGATGATTCGCCGTCACGCCCCAGGCGCCGTCGATCCAGCCGTTCAGCTCCAGCCGCTGAAGAGCCGGGTACAGCGAGCCCTCCTCCACGAGAAGCTCATTGTCCGAGGATTGTTGAATGAACTGGACTATGCCGTATCCATGGAGGTCGCGCAGCGACAGCGTCCGCAGAATTA
>JAOAPO010000583.1 GCA_025462945.1 Bryobacterales bacterium | reverse complement strand
GGTCAACTGAATCTTCTCGTCCAGCTTGCCGTAAAACGTTCGCGCCGCCAGTGCCAGAGCGTGCCGGCCATGACTCACCTGCAGCCATGCACCAGTGAAGTCCGCAGGTGCTGGCAGTTCGCTGACTACGGCGACCGCGCCCCGTTCCATAGCCTGGGCAGCGAACTGCGTGCCGTCGGCATGCGCCCCTGAGAAAGCAAAAAACAGATACTCCGGGCCAACTTTTCGCGAATCGTATTCAAGCCCACCGATTTCCGCAAGACCTAACGATGGCGTCAGCTCCGTGAGCAACGGTACGCCCGCCAATACGGAACCCAGCTTCATCTCAGCGCGCGAAGACCACCCGAATTTTTTCTCCTCGATTCATGGGTCGACCCGCTGCGGGAACCTGAGCACGCGCCACTCCGCTGCCCTGAATGGTGACGGCGATTCCTTCCGCAGATGCCAGCTCCACCACGTTCCGCACAGACTTGCCGCGGAAGTCAGGCACTCGCGGACCTTTGGCGGGTACCGCTGGAATAGAATCGTCCACCGGCAGAGCTGCCTCCGCCTCCTGCGCGGCGAGCAGTTCGCGGAGGCTCGGATCGTCTTCCATAATGCTGCGTTCGCTCAGCCCCGCGATCGGCAGGTTCTCTTCCACAGGCCCTCCAAGAACCGGCTTCCTGACAGCAACAACGTCTTCAGGGATGTCTTTCGGAATATCCAGGAGGCGCATGGCTTCCGTTGCGATGCTCTTGAACACGGGAGCTGCGGCAGCTCCGCCCATGCCGGAATTGCCTTCGGTGCCGTTCAGCGTCACCACAATCACAAAGCGCGGATTGGTCACTGGCACGAAGCCCATGAACGAGGCGTTATAGAGGTGAGTGTAGTGGCCGTTTTCGAAAATCTGAGCCGTCCCCGTTTTGCCCGCCGAGGTGTAGCCATCCAGCCGCGCCGTCAACCGCCCGGTGCCGCGCAGAACCACGCCCTCCATCATCATGCGCATGGTCATCACCGTTTCCGGCTTCAGAACGCGGACGGGCGTTTGGGTCGGCTCCGTGATGTCGCCCCGCTTCAGAACGATCTTCGGCTTCACCAGCAGACCGCCGTTCGCGATGACTGAACAAGCCCTCGCCAGCTGGACGGACGTCGTGCTGATCTCCTGACCCATGGAGATAGACGCCAGCGATGTTGTACCCCACTTATCCAGCGTCCGCAGAAGCCCTCTTGATTCCGCCGGCAGACCAACGCCTGTCTTCTCGCCGAAGCCGAACCGCCGCGAATATTCGTACATCTTCTCGCGCCCAACGCGCGCACCAATCAGAATGGCGCCGATGTTAGACGACTTTTCCAGCACCTGCTGCATGGTGATGGTGCCGTAGCCGCCGTGCGCTTCGTGAACAATCCGACCGGGCAGGCTAAGCGTCCCGTTTCCCGTTGCAATGGGCGATTCGGGCGTAAGGTTCGTCGTCTCCAGCGCCGCGGACAACGTCACAACCTTATAAATAGAACCCGGCTCGAACGGCACGGAAACACCGAGATTGAAACGAGCCCATTTGCTTTCACCGGGAGGTGGAGGCTTATTCGGATCGTAGGTCGGGAAGTTGGCAAGTGCCATGATTTCCCCGTTGTACGGGTCCATCACGATCGCAGTGCCATACCGCGCGTGCTTCAGTTCGACCTGCGCCTTCAGTTCCTTTTCGGCGATGTACTGCAGGCGCTCGTCGATTGTCAGAGTCAGCGCGGTTCCCACCATAGGAGCGCTGTCGATGTGCGACGCGATGCCGCGGCGCTTCACGTCCATGACTACTTTTTGGGAACCGTTGTGGCCGCGCAGGCTGGTGTCGAACGCCTTCTCGATACCGGCTGCGCCTTCTTCTTCCTTATACACAGTGCCGATGACGTGCGCCGCTGTCTGCAGCTTGGGGTAGTGGCGCTGGCTTTCTGTGTGGAAACTCGCCCACTCCAGATTGAGACCTTTGAGATGCTCGGTCTCGAAGGGATCGAGCCGGTGCTTCACCCACATGAAGCCCCTGCGGTTCTTCCGGGCCTGCGTCAGCCGACCGTAAAGAGCTGTCTGGTCGAGGTGCAGCATATTGGCAAGCACCTCAGAGGCAACGCGCAGGTTCGACATCCGCATCGGATTCACCGAAACCGATTCCACCGGAACGCTGATCGCCAGTGGCTGGCCGTTGCGGTCATAAATCGAACCGCGCGGCGCCTGCAGAGATACGTCCTCTTCCTGCTGTTTGCGAGCCTGCAGGACGTAGTCGGTATGATGCCGAATCTGAATCGAGAATAGTGTCCAGACAATCCAGACACCCCACAATAAGAGAACAGCCGCGACAAACGTCAGACGGTTTGCCGCGGCTGCACCTGAAACGCGGTCGCGAAGTCCATTCACAGCTGCGGACTCCTTTGCTTAGTGGTTCCGCGTGGAAGCGGGGTTGATTGCGTTGTTACGGGGAGCCTTGTTCGACGCATAAGATACGTCCGATTGACCCTGTAAGTGAATGACCTGATCGACACCAGGGCTCGCCAGGTTGTTCGCCTTCGCCTGTTCCACCAGCCGTTGAGGGCTCAGCAAAGAAGCTTCACGAACTTCGAGTTCGCGCTTCTGGTCGAGCAGCGTCTGGTGTTCCACCTTGAGCGATTCCAGCTTATAGCCTTCCATCATCAGCGCCGCACGCGGAGCGATGATGCTCACGGCAAGCACCACAAGCAGAACGGCCGCCGCCATTGCTGAGAGGCATTCACCCCTGGCTGCGGGATCGTTCTGGCGCACCACGCGCGAGTTGTCGATTCTCTTCGACCAGAAATAGATCTGGTCATTCGGCAGTGACCGGAGGCGGAAGGGATCGACCTGCGCCCGGATCGGCTCACGCCACTCCTGAGCCCGAATCGCTTCGCGCCCTTCAACTGAGGTCGCTGCATCACTTTGTTTGAAAAATCCTGCCCAGGTTGCCATCGTTTTTTCCCTCCTGCTCTTCCCTACTGCGCTTCAGTTCCCGTTATTTCAACTGCCCGAAGCTTCGCGCTCCGTGACGCCGGATTCATCCGGACTTCCCTGTCACCAGGTACGACCGGCTTTTTGGTGAGTAGCTGCGCGATGCCGGCCCGCGTCAGATCTCGAAATTTTTCCTTCACTCTTGCGTCTTCCAAAGAGTGGAATGAAATGATGACGATGCGGCCGCCGGTGCGCGTCATTCGCGCGACTCTGTTCAACAGCGCATCCAGTTCTTTCATTTCGTCGTTCACCACAATCCGCAACGCCTGGAACGTTCGCGTCGCAGGGTGTATGGGTCCCACGCGGGGAACGACCCCTTCCACTACACCCGCCAGGTGAAGTGTGCTCCGAAGGGGTCGAGCCGCGTAGATTGCTCTGGCTATCTTCCGCGCATTCCTCCTTTCTTGTCCGAACTGGAATATCCAGTCGGCGATGGCCGTCTCGGCCGAGTGATTCACCAGATCGGCTGCCGTCACGCCACGGGTTTGATCCATGCGCATGTCCAGCGGCCCATCCTGTAAAAGCGAAAATCCACGATCCGCGTCCGTTAGCTGAAACCGACTTGTCCCCAGATCGGCCAGAATTCCATCCATCCCCGTTTCGTTCAACATCGAAAAGGGGGCTTGCTGAAACTCGGCCCGGTCCACAAAATCGATCAGCGCGCGTTTCGCCATTTCCAGCGATTCGCCGTCCCGATCGTTGACAATTAATCTCCCTGCCGGCGACAACCTTTCGGCGATCGCCCGCGAATGCCCGCCCAGCCCCGCTGTGCAGTCCAGATACGCGCCGTCCGGCTTGATGGCCAGATAGTCCAGCGATTCCTGCAACAGCACTGAGTAGTGTTCGGGCGTCATACATACGAACTAAAGCAATCCCATCTCTTCCAGGACCCGAACGTTCTCGGTCTGGGGGCGAGGCTTCTCCTCAGTAATCTCTTCGCCTTCAGCCGGACGGGCAGCCCGGCGGCGAGCCTGATAAACCTGCTCGCTCAAAATCTCTACATGGCCCTTCACAACCACCAACCGTAAAGGCTGACCAGCCAGCTTCAGCTCTTCCCGCAGCGCCTGGCAAAACGTAATGCGACCCGACGAATCCATCTCCGCTTCGGACCCGAGGTCCTGAGCGTTGAACATCACTCTCTCCACAGCTTTGGTGTTCTGTGTCGAACGTGCGAACAATCTTTGATTCCGCCGCCAGATGGAAATCGGGTATATTTGACCAGTGATGCCATCGAGCGACGTGACATACAACTTCTTCTCCGGGAAGGCCCCAAAGAACGTTTGGAAATCGACCGGCAGCTTCGTGCGTCCCTTTTCGTCCATCTGCACCGTATACATTCCCAGCGGTGGTTCGACTGGGAAAATGCTCGGCTCTGAGGTGATTTGGTCCACTTTGGGCTGAATTCGGCCAATCTCGGCCACACAACTGATTGTGCACCAGAAAAAAGGCCTTCGCAAGGCCTTTTTGGAGTTAAGTGTTGATATACGTGTGGATTACGTGTGGATTTCCAAACCCAACCAGAAGCGCGCAGATCGGGCCTGACCACAATTAGTAGGGAAGAAGGCGAAGGGAAGGCGAAAGTACTACTACTTTGGTCGGAGCTGAGGAGCTTAGAAGTGCAGGCCGAGTAGAAACTCGGTCTGATTCAGGTTCGAGAAGTTGGCGAAATTCGAAACGGACTGACGCGTGTAGCGGAATTCGCCACTGACGCGGATAAACGGAATTTTCAGATCAACACCGGCTCCAATTACAGGGCTGGCGTCAGTTTCGTGCTCTAAAGCGCCAGGACCGGAGCTAATGAGGGTCTTTGCAGCGGAGCCGAGGCCGCTCAGATGGCCGACAGAAACGCCCGCGCCCAGGTACGGCTGGATCTTCGAGCTGCCAAAACGGTACTGAAGCATCGCCGGAAACCGCCACTGCTGGCCACGCACGGCCACGCTAAGCGGCCGGATCGACGCAGGCGACGTTGTTGCGACCTCAAGATCCAGGTCATAGGGGCGGAACAGCGCGTCTACCTCGATCCGGAGATGGAGGGGCAAGGCGACCTGAAACGCGGGTCCCACCGTGAAGTTGTTGCTCTTCGGAATCGACCGAACCGCTCCGATCACTGAACTCTTGCTCACGTCGGAGAATGGCGCACCGCCAATGACGCCGTACGAGATCTGAGCAGATGCCAGACCCGAACCCAAAAGCGCCAAAAAAAGAGTTCTGATCATAGAATCCTCATTGTACTTCGACGACAGCCACCGCCAAGGGTTGCGCGTTAGGTACTGGTAGTACTATTGGTTTGGGATATAATAGCACTGTATTGCTTTAGTAATTTCTCTCACATCGTTCCCCTGTCCTAACATAATCTTTATGCCAATTTCTCCTGAGCGATGTTCTGGCTGATGCTGAATCAGACTGCTCCACCTCATCCCCGAGTTCCACAACTGGACGGCCTGCGCGGAATTGCCATGCTGTTCGTCTTTTTCACCCACTTCGGGCCTCTTTGGACAGAAACGGTTGGTGTCGGGGGAGCCGCGCACTGGTTCGTGCGCATTATCGAGGCTGACGCCACCTTCGGGAGCAGTTGCTTCATGATGCTCTCCGGGTTTTTCGCTTACGGCACTCTCAGACGCCGGAGCCGAACCTTCGGGAACTTCCTGGCTGGCAGGCTTCGGCGGCTATACCCGCTGTACGTAATCATGGTGGTCATCTACATAGCCGGTTGCTTCGCGTTCCCCTCCCTCTCGAAACTGCCCACGGAGCCGCTGCCCGCGCTCCTTTTCATTGTGGAAACATTATTATTTTTGCCGGGTGTCTTTCACATCCGGTTATTACTGGATCACGCCTGGACTCTTAGCTTCATCGTATTGTTTTACTTTGTCGAAGGCGCAGCCGTAGCGCTTTTCACGAGATGGCAACTGTCGCGCCTGTCCCGGTTCGGGCTCATAGTCCTCGCTGGAGCAGCGTGGGCAGTCGCCGGAGACTGGCTGCACTGCTGGGAACCCCGAACCGCTGCGCCCTGGGTCGGAATGGCATTATGGGAGGGGCTCGACGGCATGTCGACTCGCGTACGGACAGTGGCAATCCGTTTGAATGTGCTGGCAGTCGTTCTCGCGGTCGTGGGAGGCCTGGCCCGAACGATGCTCATGCTGCACCGGCCGGACACCGGGTTCCTTTCTCTTCTGATGGCCCGCTTCCTGTTAACGACTGTGACGCTTTTCTCTTTTGTCTGGTTTGCCTACCTGGGTCCCCAATGGTGGAGGAGCGTGCTTTCCCTGAGTGTGCTCCGAAGCCTGGGGGCCGCCAGCTACTCCTACTACCTCACCCACGGCTTCGTCGTAAAGTTCTTTCGCTTTATACTCATCCCCTGGATGGGACCGGCAGCGCATGAGCCCGCCGTTTTCTGGACAAGTCAATTCGTGGGAATCGCGATGAGCGTCGCTCTCGCGCGCCTCGTGTTTCTCACTGTGGAGGAGCCCATAGCAAGATTTCACCTGCGCTCGCGGGAGCCGCGGGAGGTTCTTTCGCGGGTCGCAACGGCAGCGTAGCCCCCCTTACTCGCCGATTGCGTGCAACAGCAACTGCCGGTCGTGCCTGGCGACCCGATGCTCGAACAGGTAGATCGCCTGCCAGACACCCAGTGCCGGCCGACCCTGCCGCACAGGAATCGAAAGGGAGGTCGATGTCAGCGTCGACCGGATGTGCGCCGGCATGTCGTCCGGACCCTCGATCGTATGGCGGAACCAGGGAGTGTTCTCGGGTACGGAGCGCTGGAAGTACTCTGCGATGTCGTGAAGCACGTCGGGATCGGCGTTTTCCTGAATCGTGAGCGAGGCCGAAGTGTGCTGGACGAAAACCGTGAGCAGTCCGCTGGCGATCCCCTGCTCTCCCAGCCATTGCCGGATTTCGCGCGTGACGTCATACAGACCCTTCCCGCGCGTTGTAACCCGAAGCTCGCCGTGTACCTGTTTCACTCCACCGTAACGCTTTTTGCCAGGTTCCTCGGCTGATCCACATCGCAGCCTCTTCGGACAGCGATGTGATATGCCAGCAACTGCAACGGAACGATCTCCAGTATCGGAACCAGCAAATCCGGAGCCGATGGAATCTCGATCACTTCGTCGGCGACTTTACGAGCCTCAGTATCGCCTTCAGTCACGATGGCGACCACGCGGCCCTCCCGCGCCTTGACCTCCTGCATGTTGGAGAGAGTCTTCTCATAAAGCATTGCGCTCGCCGCCGTTCCATCCTTAGTGGCAAGGATCACGACCGGCAGGCTTTCGTCGATCAGAGCGTTCGGGCCATGCTTCATCTCGCCAGCCGGATACCCTTCCGCATGGATATAAGAGATCTCCTTCAGCTTCAGGGCTCCTTCCAGAGCGATGGGGAAATGGACGCCTCGGCCGAGGTACAGAAAGTCCGTCGCGCGGAACAACTTCCTCGCAAGTTCTTCGAATTGATGGTCTTTGGCCAGAATGGCTTCGATTTTTCCTGGGATTCTCACCAGTTCCTGGACGAAGTCTCGAGACGCTGAATCGTCCATCTGGCCCCGTATCTGACCCAGGTAGGCGGCCAGGATCGCCAGCGCCGTGAGCTGACAGGTGAACGCCTTGGTCGATGCCACCCCGATCTCAGGACCGGCATGCGTGTAGATGGTGCCCGAGGCTTCGCGCGTGATCATCGACCCGACGACGTTGCAGATCGCCAGGGTCTTCGAACCCTTCTGCTTCGCCTCACGTTGAGCGGCCAGAGTATCGGCTGTTTCGCCCGACTGGGAAATCACAACCGTCAGAATCTCAGACGAAACGATCGGATCGCGGTAGCGGAACTCGCTGCCGTAATCGACCTCGGCCGGAATCCGCGCCAGCTTTTCAATCAGAAACTTGCCGGCGAGCGCCGCATGCCAGCTCGTGCCGCAGGCGATGATTTTCACGCTGCGAAAGGAGCGGAACTCCGCCGGCGTGATATCCATCTCATCCAGAAAGATGCGACCGGTTTCCTGCCCGACGCGTCCCAGCGTCGTGTCTCGTACGGCTCGGGGCTGCTCAAAAATCTCTTTGAGCATGAAATGCTTGTAGCCGCCCTTCTCCGCCATAATCGGATCCCAAAGAACGTGCTGCACTTGCCGCGTCACCTGATTGCCTGAAAAATCGCTCAACTGAACGCCTTCGGGGGTCAGAATGGCCATATCGCCGTCGGCGAGGAAGAACATATCCCGCGTGTGGCTCAAAATTGCCGGAACGTCGGAAGCGACGAAATATTCGTTCTTACCCAACCCGATCACCACCGGGGGACCTTCTCTGGCGGCCACAATCTTATTCGGATCGCGGCGAGACAGCACGGAAAGCGCGAATACTCCTCGCAGTTGCTTCACCGCCAGACGGACCGCCTGCTCCAGGTTGCCATCGAAGTACTTTTCGATGAGGTGAGCGATCACTTCCGTATCGGTTTCGGTCTTGAACGTATGCCCCTCGCCCTGAAGCTGTTCCTTCAGCGGAAGGTAGTTCTCCACAATGCCGTTGTGCACGACGACGATGTCGCCCGTGCAATCGCGATGCGGGTGTGCGTTCTCTTCCGTGGGACGACCGTGCGTCGCCCACCGGGTGTGACCGATGCCGTAGCAGCCATCGGTCGGGTCCATCTGCAGAACTTCTTCAAGATTGCGAAGCTTGCCCGAAGCCCGCCGAATTCCCAGTTGCTGGTCATCCTGGTAAACGGCGATTCCGGCAGAATCGTAACCGCGGTACTCAAGCTTCTTCAGACCGCCAAGAATGATCGGAACCGCTCGCTGCGTTCCTACGTACCCCACGATTCCGCACATGACTCAATTGTACGGAACGTGCCCGCGCAGCCTCTAGCCAAGCATTTCGACGCGATAGTCTTCGATGACAGGATTGCTCAGGACTTCCCGGGCGATACTCTCAAGATCCTCCCCTTCAGAAAGGGTGATCTCGAAGAATTTCCCCTGGCGTACCTCCTCGATTCCGGTGTGGCCAAGGCCTTTCAGGGCTGAACGGATCGTCTGGCCCTGAGGGTCGAGGACAGAGGTTTTGAGAGTGACGTAAACGCGTGCTTTCACTGTTCGATTCTACAATTCCTCGAAGAGGCTTTCCTGTAAGTGGGCATCGCCCTGCTTCTTCGCTGCCGATCTCTTCGGGTCCGGGGGGGCAAACTGCCGCATCAGCGCAAGCATCCGCTGGTGGCACGCCTGAATCTCAGTCAGGGCTTCGCAGCGGGTACAGCCCCCGCGAATGGCCCCGGGGCCGTCGAGGTAGGGGTCATATCCGGGGTGCTTCGAACACTTACCACGCCACTTTACGATTCCAATCTTCAGCATCAGTTCGAGGTGGCCGGGACGACAGACTGCCGCGACACTTGCCCTTTCATAGCCTCGTCGATGGATACGTTGTGATTCGCCAACGTCTGGCCCAGCACTCGCTCCATCTGATTCTTGGCCTTCGCCCATGCGCCTCGCGCTGCGACCTCTGAAGACCTCGCCTGGGCCACATAGTTCTCGTACTGGATAACGAGAAAATTCGTAGACAGCCCGGCAGAGAATCGTTCCTGCTCAATCTCCAGGGATTGCTCCTGCAATTTCCTGGTCTCGCTCGCCGCCTGGTAAGCTGCCTGAGTCCGCTCAAGCGCGATCAGAGCACCTTCCACCTCAAGCCGGATCTGGTTTTCGATCTGACGTACGCGCACTTGAGACTGCCGAACCTGCAGCTCGTCGCGGACTAAATCAGCCTGCGCGATTCGATTATGGATTGGCAGGGTGATATTCAGGCCTACCGCGTAGACGGGGTTGTCTCGCCTGACGATCTGGCCAAGCGCGGCACCATAGCCCTCTCCATAACCGGGGAGGCTGCCCGGAGCGACCGGAGCACCCGTGTAAGCGGGATTCGCAGGACCAGTGAGCGCGTTGTTGGTCGCGATGCCAACCAGGTCAATCTGAGGCAGAAGGCCGTTGCGGGACCCCTTCAGGCTGATTTCGCTGTTCGAGACCTGCAGCTTCGCGGCCTGATATTCCGGACGGCTTTCAAGCGCGAGCTTGATCATCTCCTCAGCCGTTTCTACAGGCGGCGCTTCCACCGTTATGGTGTCTGTTGGAACGACGCGGGCCGCGTGTACGCTCGGCTGCGAATTCCCGTTCCGGCTCAGGGTGTTCTTGAGGATCAGTTCCTGCTGCCGCAGGAAGCCCTCAGAGTTGATCAGGTCCTGACGAGCAGCAGCCACCTGAGCCTGCGCGCGAGTCAATTCGATAGGCGCGAGGGTTCCCTGCTCCACCTTGCTGGCGTTATCCTCAGCCAGGCGCTGCGCGGTGGCAAGCGTCTGCCGCTTTACACGCAGATCCTCGTTCAGACTGACAAGATCGGTGTAAAGCCGGACCACGCCTGACACGGTGCTGATCACCTGCTGCTTAAACACGAATTCAGAGATTCTGGTGCTGTTGCGGGCGATCCGAATAAAACGCCTGTTCACCTCTTTGCCGAAGCCGCGCATCAGGGGCTGGGTCACGGTCACCCCGAGGCTCGATGTGTAGAACGGATTGAGCAGGTTTCGGGTGGAATTATTATCCGTCCGAAGATTCTGGAATGAAGCGCTCACCTGCGTACCCGAGCTGAAACCCTGCAGGTATCCGGCATTCGCGGTGAACAGATTTGAGATCAGCGAGGGAGTGCCGGTGACAACAAGATTCGATTGCGGCGTTGACGCATGCTGAGCCAGTAGCTGGCCGATGACCGCGGGGTCGAACAACGGAATTGCAGGACCGTTGGTCAAAGGGAAGTTGCCCGTCACAGAGAGGTTATTCTGCGCCTGCTGAATGAGTGCTGTGTCGGTCACGTTCTGAGGAACGGCGGTCTGCGGAATGGTGCCGCTGGCAGCCGAGTTATTCAGCGTGCTGCCGGGGCCGCCAACACCTGCCGGCGCTTCGTTGACGGTGAGCGGGATACCGCGAAGCAAACCGCCGCCTTCCGTCCGCAGGATGTCGGTCTCGGTCATGCGAACCCCATATCGCTGCAGTTCCAGATCGAGGTTGTTTTCGAGTGCGAGAGCGATCGCGTCGTTCAGGGAAAGATAGAGCTGACCCGCCTTGATGAGGTCCTGCATGCGCGTGGAGTCACTGAAGTCGGACGGCGAGACGTTGCCCGGCCGGTAGGCACCCAATCGGCCGGGCGCATAGGTTACAGAAGGCGTGCGCGGGGCGGTTGTTGGTGCAGGCGGAGGCGTCTGTGCCTGCAACCCGGCAGTCGTCAGGCAAAGCGTTGTCAGAGCCGACAAGGCGATCCCCCTGACGCACACGGCGATATGAGACTTCATTACTTACCAGCTCCCTTTTGCGCATCCGCAAGCACGAGCGCGCCTTCGCGCACATCGTCACCAGGATTCACGACCACCATCTCAGTTCCCGTCAGGCCGCCCGTAATCTCGGTCTGTGCCCCGTAGTCCCGACCAATCTGGACGGCCTGCAAATGTACCTTTTTACCACCCGGTTTCGAGTCGGCGGCGTCAAGCAGGACGGCCACGCGCGGGCCAACAGCTCCCGCGATAACCGCGTCTCCCGGGATAAGAAACGGAGGAGAGGGGCGGTGGCTCCGGAAGCGAACTTCCGCGTACATGCCGGGGATGAGCTTACCGTCAGCATTGTTCACCTGGACTTCCACAAGCATCGTGCGCGAGGCCGGGTCGAGAGCGTTCGAGCTCCGAACCACCTTACCGGCGAACTTGCGGTTGCCGAACTCCAGAACGCTGACCTCGGTGCTCATGCCTGGCAGGATGGAAACGGCTGTCGATTGCGGCACGCTCTCCAGAATCCGAACAGTACGGGTTTGCGCCACGCGAAAGAGTTCGTTGCCGCTGGCGCCGCTCGACGCAGTTGGATTGGCCGAGGCGCCCTGACCGCCACCCGTGGCGGAAATAAGTGACCCCACCTCAATGTTTCGAGCCGTAATGACCCCCGCCATGGGGGCGCGTACGTTTTTGTACTCCTGCAACGCCAGGATGCGATCGAGGTTCGCCTGCGCCTGATGGATGTTCTCCTCCGAGGCTCGGACGCTCGATTCCTGGGCTGCGACCAGTGCGTCGGCGGTTTTGAAGCTGGCCTGCTGCACGTCGGCGTCCTGCCGCGAAACTGCTCCTTTCGCGATTAAGCCACTGTAGCGTTCGGCCGTGACCTTGGCCAGATCACGCTGGGCCTGCGCCTGAACCAGAGCAGCCCTCACCTGTGCCAGTTGCTGCTGCGCCTGCGAGAACGCGGCGCGAGCCTGCGCGACTTGTTGATCGAGTTCCGGGGCTTCAATCTCGGCCAGTAACTGACCTTCTTTGACTCGATCACCAATGTCGACGTGGCGCTTGCGAACATACCCTGCCGCACGAGCATAGATCGAGGCTTCAGACAGCGCCGAAATGGAACCGGGCAGCGCGATATCGACATCTGCCGGAGCGCGCCTGACCATGGCGGAAGTCACTCTCGGCAGAGACTCGCTGACTTCCTGAGCGGCCGCATTCGCAGCCCGTTGTCGCTCTCTTCGCGGAATGTAGCCCATCACAGCGATAGCCGCAACGGCTGCAACGAGGAAGCCGATAACGAGGATCACCTTCCAGGCAGAAATGTGATGCGGATGCGATTCCTGACTCATGCTTCTTCAACCAATCTTTGCGACGGATGCTTCAAGACCACTTCCTCATGGGATTCGAGTTCGATCCTCTCATCCTGATTCACGGGCGGCTTCCGGCGAAGGAAACTATAGACGATCGGCACGAAGAACAGCGTGCTGATGGTGGCGAGAATGAGACCGCCGATGACAGCGCGCCCGAGCGGCGCGTTCTGCTCGCCGCCTTCTCCGAGACCAAGAGCCATCGGCACCATACCGATCACCATCGCAAGGGCCGTCATCAGGACAGGGCGGATCCGGGTGTAGCCGGCAGACAGTGCCGCTTCGATTTCGTTGAGACCTTCCGCGCGCTCGTCATTCGCGAAGGCAACCATCAGGATGCTGTTTGCCGTGGCAACGCCGATGGCCATGATCGACCCCATCAGGGAGGGCACGTTGATGGTGGTTTGGGTCGCGAAGAGCATCCACAGAATACCCGCGAATGCCCCGGGAAGAGCGGTAAGGATGATGAAGGGGTCGAGCCAGCTTTGGAAGTTCACCACCATCAGGAGGTACACCAGCAGGATGGCGAAGAGGACACCGAAGCCGAGGCGCCGAAACGAGGTCCGCATCGTGTCCGCCTGACCGCGCAGGGAAACCAGAGTACCCTTCGGAAGCTTCAGGTTGTCGAGGACCTTCTGGATGTCGCCGGCGACGCCGCCAAGGTCCCGCTGGTCGACGTTCGCGTACACGTCGAACACGGGCTGCACGTTGTAGTGACTCACCAGAGACGTCGTGACCGAGCGGGTCACGCCCGAGACCAGGTTGTCAAGAAGCTGTGTATTGCCTCCACCAGGTGTGGTGACGGGCGTCCGCTTCAGAGCGTCGAGCGAATCGATTTTGAACTGCGGGGTTTGCACAGCGATCTGATAGTTGACACCGTTGACTGGATTCAGCCACTGGTTCGGAGCGGTCTGGCCGCTGGAACTGAGCGAGATCAGCATCGCGTTGGCGACGTCTCGCTGGGTGAGTCCAGCCTGGTTGGCCTTACTGCGGTCTACGTTGATGTTCAACTGCGGCGTGTTGACCTGCTGGTTGATGCGCGAGTCGACGATGCCGGGGATCACAGCAATCCTTCGCTCGAGGTCCTGCGCCAGCTTGTAGCCGTTCACGGTGTCACGAGTCAGAATCTGCACGTCGACAGGGGACGGGATACCGAAGTTGAGAATCTGGTTCGTGATGTTGGCAGCCTGGAAGAAGAACGTCTCTTCCGGGAATTCCTTTGCGAACGCATGGCGCAGTTCACGCATCAGGACATACGTGGACCGCCGGTTCTCCCGATTCAGCGAGATCAGGATTTCACCATCGGCCGCGCTGATGGTTGCGGAGTCGCCCCAGGCCAGCGCAAACGGCGCGTTCGGCAAACCGATGTTGTCGGTGATCGATTCGATTTCACCGGGCCGTGCGGTGCGCCGGACCGTCTCTTCCACGCGGCTGAAGATGGCTTCCGCTTCTTCGATGCGCGTGCCTTCAGGAGCTCGAACGTGCAGACGCATCTGACCCGAATCGACCGATGGGAAGAAGTCAGTGCCGACCGCCATGACGAGGAACAGCGAGGCCGCAACGAACGCGAGATAGACGACGGTCACACGAGCGCGGTGGTGCAGGCACCAGCCGAGAGCCTTGCGATATTTGCCTCGCATCTTCTCGAACTGGATATTAAATTTGTGGTGGGCGCGCCAGATTAGACCGGTCGCCTTCGCCACTGCCTCCTCTCCGCCCTGGTAGATCGCCACTTCCGGACCGAGCATGTAGTGCATCAGCGTGGGGACCAGGGTTCGCGTCAGGAAGTACGACATCATCATGGCGGCCGCAACGGCGAGCGCGAGAGGTGTGAAAAGGTAACGGGCCGGGCCGGTCAACAGAAGTACGGGCACGAACACGATGCAGATAGCAAGAGTGGAGACAAGGGTGGGAACGGCGATCTGCTGCGTGCCCTCCAGAATGGCGCGAGTGAGGGGTTTGCCCATCAACATGTTGCGATGAACATTTTCCACTTCCACCGTGGCATCGTCAACAAGGATGCCGACAGCAAGCGCCATACCGCCCAGCGTCATGGTGTTCAGCGTATGGCCCATGCCCCAGAGGACGATGCACGAGGTCAGGATCGACAGCGGGATTGAAGTACAGACGATCAGGGTACTGCGCCAGCTGCCGAGAAACAGCAGCATCATCACAGCGGTGAGTGCGGCCGCGGTGCCGCCCTCCTTCACAACGCCGTCGATCGCGGCTCTCACAAAGACCGACTGATCAAACAGCATCTTCACCCTGAGGCCCTGTGAGGGGAGGCCCGCAAGGATCTTCGGTATCGCCGCCCTGACATCATCGACGATGTCAAGCGTTGAGGCCTGCCCGTTCTTCAGAATGGTCATCAGTGCGGAGCGATGTCCGTTCTCGCGAACGATATTGGCCTGCACCGAGTAGCCGTCGCGGACCTGCGCGATGTCCCGCATGTAAACGATGTTGCCGTTTACCAGCTTGACCGGCAGATCGTTGACGCCCTGCACTGTAGTGGGGCTGGAGTTCAGCCGCACGAAGTATTCGCGGTCGCCCATCTTGGCCGTACCGGCAGGAAGGATCAGATTTTGTTGGTTGAGGGCCGTCGAAACGTCCGTCGCGGAAAGCCCTCGCGCGAAAAGCGCATTCGGGTCGATGTCGACCATGATCTGCCGCTGCTTACCACCATAAGGAGGCGGTACCGTGGCACCCTGAATGGTTGCCAGCTGGGTTCGGATAAAGTTCTGCCCGAGATCGTAGACATCCTGCTCGCTGAGGGTGTCACTGGAGAGACTCAGCTGCACGATGGGGACGCTCGAGGCGTCGTACTTGATCACGCCAGGGGGGAAAATGCCGGGCGGCATGATGCGCTGGATTGGATTGGTAACAGCGACCATCTGGGTAATGGCCAGATCGATGTGCACGTTGGGCTGGAAATACGCCCGAACCACAGAGACGCCGTTGTACGAGTTCGACTCGATGTGCTCGATATCGTTGACGCTGCTCGCGAGCGCCCGCTCAAACGGTGTTGTGATCCGACTCGCCATCTCGTCGGGCGAGATACCGTTGTAGCTCCAGATGGTGCTCGCGACCGGGATATCGATATAAGGAAAGATATCCTTCGGCATTGAGACGATCGCGAGACCGCCCAGTACCGCAATCAGCACCGCCATCACCACAAACGTGTACGGTCGGCGCAGCGCTAATTTAACAATCCACAAAGATAAGAACTCCGAAATGCGCGCGCGTCAAAGCAGCGAAAAATGGAACGGACCACCCAAAGCCGGCGAGCGCACAATGATCAAGTTTATCGGACGCTTCTCGTCGGACCTCGGTAACCGCAACCGGCTGAAAAACGTTCAATCTCCGTCGGCGATGACGACTACCGGATGGTACATGTGCGGCAGAACGATTTGCCCAATGGCGATGAGGCTGCCGTCGGCGTCCAGCGCGCGAACGAACTCCGCTCCAGCGTTTTGACGAAACACGGAGACGTGGAAGTCACGGCCCTGCCGGATCTGCCTTGCCGTAGCGTCATCGACCACGACGGGAGACATCGAGGGCGGCAGTTCCCCCAGAGGCATCACGGCTTCGGCCAGACGGCCTTCGTCTTTTAACGCCTGCAGTGAATCGAGAGTCCACGAATGCTCCAAATCGAAAGTACCGGAGACGCTTCTCACCAGTTCTTCGATGTGGGCACCGCACCCGAGGGCCTTGCCCCACTCATGAGCAATAGATCGTATGTAGGTGCCGGTAGAACAGGATACACGGATGCGCGCCCGGTCCACATCGAACCCAAGCAGTTCCAGACTGTGGATGGTGATCCGCACTGGTGCCAGTTCCACCGGAACGTTTTGCCGTACCAGCTTATAAGCGGCAACACCGCCGATCTTTTTGGCTGAAACGGGCGGTGGAACCTGCTCAACCTCGCCGCGCATCGGTTCGAGTGCTGCTTCAAGCAACTCAGGCGTCAGATACACCTCGGAAACCGGGCCGGGTTCTCCGGCTCGATCGTAGGTGGTGGTCGCGAACCCGAATCGGACAACCGCTTCGTAAGTCTTGGCGGAGTTTTCGAGGAACCGCGCGAGCCGGGTTGCCTGCCCGATCATCACGGGAAGCACACCGGTCGCTATAGGATCCAGCGTACCGAGGTGGCCAACTCGACGAGTGCCGGCGATTCCACGCATGCGGGCCACGACGTCATGGGACGTCCAGCCGGTTGGTTTATTGACGACGACCACGCCGTCGGGAGCTGTCTTGACCCTGGGCGGGCAGATAATTTGATTCACGGGTTCAGCGTCACTTCTGTGCTTCCAGCTGTTCTATCGATTTCACGACCACGGCGCCGATGATGTCGAAGCTCTTCACGCTCAGCTTGTCCATGGTGTCTTGCGGAGTGTGCCAGAACGAGCTCTGCGACTCGAAGTCGATCAGGTCGAGAGCTTTGACGCCGGCCATGATGAAGGGCATGTGATCGTCGGCCACAGCGCCTCCCTGACGCGGGAAGTACGCCTTATACCCGAGAGAGTCCGCAACGTTCCAGACGAGATTCCGGAGTGAGGCCGCCGAACCCTCTTCCCATACGATTTTGAAGTTCCTGTCGCCGATCATATCCACGTTGATGAGCGCCTTCAGCTTCGCGTTGGTGCCGTCGCGAGTCCATTTGTCTGCAAGATGGCGGCTGCCGTAAAGGCTGTCCGAGTCGGTCCACTCGCGGACGGCTTCTTCGCCGTCGAAGAAGATCAGGTAGACATCATCCGTTCTCGGACGGCCCTGCAGTGTTGCCGCAAGGGCGAGCAGGAAGCCAGTGGAAGATCCTCCATCGTTGGCACCGACGAACTTGTCCATCTTCTTTGTGTCGTAGTGTCCGGAGATGGCGATGGCTTTTCCAGACTTGCCTGGGAAACGGCAGATTAGATTTTCCATGGCGACCGGACCATCGGGCGTTTGAGCCGTGAACGCGTCCGATTTCAGTTCACATCCCGTGGCCTTCAGGCTCTGCTGGATCCACGCGCGCTGCTTCGCCATGGCCGGAGACCCGGAATGCCGTGGACCAAACGACACTGCTTTCCGTGTCAGTTCCAGCGCCTCGGCACCGCTGAAATTCTTCGCTGCTGCGGACCCCACTGAAAACGTGAGAAAAGCCGCAGCCAAAAATCGTCTGATATTCACCTCTCAATAGTGTACCCGGCAGGAGTGAGACCAACACAGGGTGCACCGCCGCATTAGATTTGAGCGCAAATGTTGTACGATAAATCATATTCATTTAAAGGAGTGGATTAGTGGTTCTCAGCGGAGTGGGTACGACCCTTCGCGAGGAACGGCTGCGGCGAAACTTCTCTCTCGAACACGTCTCGAGCGTGACACGTATCGCGGCCCGCTACCTCGATGCCATCGAAAACGATCGGCCCGACGATCTGCCGGGCGTTGTTTTCACGCGTGGCTTCGTGCAGCAGTATGCCCGCTTCCTCGCCATCCCTGACGAGGCACTCCTTGCCCAACTTCCAAGGGTGAATGTAGAGGCTGTTGCCCTGCCGGTCGCTCACAGCAAGACACCAAAGCCGTTCTGGACCCAGCAAACACGAAGGATGTCGTTGACACTCGGTGCCGCGGTGGTTGCGGCAGGCTTGCTTGCGGCAATATCGGTGGTTTTAAGCCCGGCGGGATTGGCGCAAAGCGCATCCGAACGGGTGCGCGGCGCTTCAGTGGCGGGGCTCGACTGGATGCGAGCGAAGATCGCCCGGCCCGGTACTCTTGACCCTACACGAACGCTGGCGTCACCGACGGCACCGCCAGCAACGGCGCCGCCTGAATCTGCAGCTACGTCGATTGCCGCAACGGAACCACCCTCGCGCATGCTTTCAGCGACGGTTGCGACGGAGGTTGCCGCCGTGAGCGCGATTCAGGTACTGCTCAGGGCTCGCGCCACCGCCTGGGTCCAGGTGACCGCGGACGGCAAGTCGGCGTTTACCGGTCTGCTCCGCGCAAACGATTCTCGGGAAATTTCGGGCAATCAGCTGGTTAAAGTCATGACGGGCAACGCGGGCGCACTCGAAGTCTCGCTCAACGGCAAACCGCTTGATGCCCTGGGGATCACCGGACAGGTCCGGACCATCAGACTGACGGCGGAAGGTCTGCTGCCCGACCTGAAAATCCCCGCTGCTGCGCCCGATCCGCTCTGAGTTTACGGCGCTCGAGAACCGCGGCGCGCTTTTCTGCGATTAAAATCCGGCGGCGTGCTCGCTCGGCATCCAGAAGCTCCGCCCGGCGGCGATGTTTGACGCCGACGTCCACTTTCCGCCAGAACTTGGCGAAGTAGCTGACAGCCGAGATGACCGAGAAGAAAACCACCACATAGAGCGACCACATGGCCCAGGCCGCCATGCCAGTGTGCCGGATGCTGAGCAACAGGAACGAGATTGCCACGACCTGGAAGAAGGTCTTGGTTTTTCCCAGTTCGTTCGCCTGAATCGTGTAACCCTCGGCGGCTGCGATGCTGCGCAATCCGGTGACGGCAAACTCGCGGCCAACCAGAAGGACCACCAGCCAGCTCCGAATCACTCCGACCTCAACAAGCGAGATCAGGGCAGCGGAAACCAGAAGTTTGTCCGCGATCGGGTCCAGCAGTGTGCCGATCGTGGTGACCTGTTTCCATCTGCGGGCTAAATACCCATCCAGAAGGTCAGTAGCCGCTGCGACCCAAAAAATAATCAGCGCAACGACGTCATTGGTGATGACACCGCCGCGCCAATGGAGTAACATTCTCTCCTGGAGCAGTACGGCCACCAGCACCGGAACGAAGAAGATGCGCGCTATGGTCAGGCCGTTTGGCAGATTCATCGAGGTCGCCCAGTTGTGGAAATCATACCAAATCCGTTTCGACCAGTCAGGTTTTTTTCTTTGTGATTGAACATTCCTGACAACCTGTGCTAAGTCGTTTGCCAAGACCCATTTAGCAGCGCTGATGCGGTCGAGTCCGACACCCCAAAAGCTATTGAATCCAGAGACGTTGTCCGCAGTGCAGTTCTAGTTCTGCACAGAATTTTCCACAGCCGCCCGGCCCTTCACGAGGTAGCGTTTGAGTTGCGCTCTGAGCGACGCCGGGGCGTCCACCTCAATCTCGCAGATATTTCCTGTGTAGCTCTCATGCGTCACGCGGCCGCGCGCATGCAGCATCGCCAGCGAAGCACCGTCTTTCATCGGAATCCGGAAGAGTGCGGGCTCCACAAGGTCGAACAGCAGAACTTCGTCGATCAGCCGGAGCACGTCGTCTACGCCCTCGCCGGTCCGACCGCTGGCAAGAACCACCGGCACCGCCATGCTCTGTCCGGCACCTTCCAGAAGACGAGCCCCCAAAACCTCAGCACTCAGACTTTCGCCTTCCAGGACGTCGCGCTTGTTGAGAACCAAAATCTGCGGCGTCTCCGAGGCGTCGATCTCGCCAAGTACGCGAAAAACCTCTGCCACCTGAACGGCGGCCTGCTCAGATGAGACATCCACAATGTGCAGGATGAGTGCTGCATCAGCGATCTCTTCGAGAGTGGCGCGGAAGGCCTGGATCAGGGTAGTCGGCAGATTGCGAACGAAACCCACCGTATCGCTGAGGAGAATGCGGCGGCGCGAGGGCAGCGTAAGAGCACGAACCGTGGGATCGAGCGTGGCGAACATCCGGGCGTCAGCGAGTACGCCGGCAGACGTGAGCCGATTGAATAAGGTAGATTTCCCGGCGTTGGTGTAGCCTGCCAGAGAAACCGTGGGGATCGGCACAGCAGTGCGCTTTTCGCGATGGAGCAGTCGACCACTGCGGACGCCTTCAAGGCTCTCTTCAAGCTTCTTGATGCGAACTGCTATTCGACGCCGATCGGTTTCCAGCTTGGTTTCGCCAGGGCCCCTGGCACCGATACCGCCACCCTGCCGGGTTAAAGACACGCCCTGGCCAGACAGCCTGGGCAGAATGTACTTGAGTTGCGCCAGTTCGACCTGCAGACGGCCTTCAGCCGTTCGGGCGCGTTTGGCGAAGATGTCAAGGATGAGCTGCGTGCGGTCGATCACCCTCACGCCAATCTTCTTTTCGAGGTTGCGCTGCTGGGTCGGGGAGAGATCGTTGTCCACAATCACCACGTCAGCCTCGCTGGCCTCCGCGTTCTCTTTGAGTTCCTGCACCTTGCCTTCACCAAGCAGGGTTGCAGAATCAGCAATAGGACGAACCTGAAAAAACTCTCCCACAATCTCGGCGCCAGCGCTAAGCGCGAGCTCCTTGAGTTCCTGAAATGACTCGGAGGCGGCCAGAGACAACTGTCCCCGTCGCCGTTCGAAACCAGCCAGAATCGCCTTCTCCGGTAGTGATTCGAGATTGACCGTAGAATTACCCTTCAACGTTGTTTGGTACCGCCGCCTGGGGTTGTCCGGACGGTGCGGCCCCCCCAGCTACAGGCGTTTGGTGGTGTGTTTGCGGACGTCCTGTCACTACCGTTGAGATCGCATGTTTGAAAATCAGCTGATCGAGGTTGTTCGTTTCGAGTACGAGGGAGTACTTATCGAAGCTCTTAATGCGACCGGAAAGTTTGACGCCGCTCAGCAGGTAGATCGCGACGAGCCCTTTCTCTTTACGCGCGTTATTCAGAAAACTGTCTTGTATATTTTGCGCTGGTTTTTCCATGTTCGTGAGCCGTCCATAACTGCAAAGAGGTCAATGACCTAAGGTCGCCCAAAACGCGACAAGTAGATAGCATTGTAACGCAGCAACTTCGCAGGTCGACGTGCAGCTCGCAAGCCATTCGTTCGGGGATTCACCCCTGCCTATAATGGAGACGTCCGCTCCCCGAATCCGCCCCCGCAGTCGGTTCAAACCACACCAGAGTCTATGCCTATCCGCGTCGCGCTTCACCACAAGACTACATATCGATACGATCGGCTGGTCCGCCTTTCGCCACAGGTGATTCGCCTCCGGCCTGCCCCGCATTGCCGCACTCGGGTAACCGCGTACTCACTGAAAATTCAGCCGTCGGGGTATTTCATCAACTGGCAGCAGGACCCCCAGTCCAATTACCTGGCCAGAGTCGTCTTCCCGGAGCCTGTGCGCTACTTCCAGGTTGAAGTGGATCTCGTGGCAGAGATGACGGTCATCAATCCTTTCGACTTCTTCCTTGAGGAGTATGCCGACAACTTCCCGTTCACCTACGAGGCCGACCTTGCGACCGAGCTTTCGGCCTATCTGGTTCCTGAACCAGCCGGGCCCGAACTTCGCAGACTCGTCGACTCGATTCCGCGGAACAGCATGCGGACCATCGATTTTCTCGTAGATATCAATCAACGCGTGCAGCATTTAGTCGGTTACGTGATTCGGATGGAGCCGGGTATCCAGGCCACCGAACATACTATGACCTGCAAGACCGGGTCATGTCGCGACAGCGCATGGCTCCTCGTGCAGCTTTTCCGTAATCTGGGTCTGGCAGCACTGTTCTTGTCCGGGTATTTTATCCTGTTGAAGCCCGATGTGAATCCTGTCGATGTCGGAGCGGCGGGCGCGGAGACCGATTGTACTGACCTCCATGCGTGGACAGAAGTCTATCTGCCG
>JAOAPO010000574.1 GCA_025462945.1 Bryobacterales bacterium | reverse complement strand
GCGGAGGCGGATGCATTCTCCGGGGAGCTCCTTGAAGAGGCAAAACGGTTCCTTGAGCTGGCGGTGCGCGAGAAGGGTCGACGGGCGCATCTTCACGCCGCACTGCTCCTTGGGTTCTCGGCGCTCGAAGCGCATGTGAATGGGATCGCCGATGAGGTCATCGGTTGGCCGGGCACAGATGTTCACGAGCGCGGACTGCTGAGTGAAAAGGCGGTTCACCTCGCGGGCGGATCCTGGAAGCTCGGGAATAGCCAGTACTACCGACTCGAAGATCGCCTCGCTTTTCTCTTGCGAAAGTACGCGGGGGTTCCGCTAAGCAGCTTCAGTTGGTGGAACGAAAAGAAGTCAGGCATGGGAAAGCGAAACAGCGTGGTGCACCCGCGCGATGAGGTGAAGCTCACGGTGAAGGACGTCGAGCGTTGCCTGAGTTCGATCGTCGAGGCTCTCAACGACTTGTACCTGGCTGTGTTCAAGAAATCGCACCCGGCACATGGTCGCGGGCTCGACTCGACTCTCACCTTTTAGCGTCGATCGACTGTATTAGGCCAAGAGCAAGCTGATAGCTCAAGCTCACGCGCAGGCGGCGTCGGTGGATCGGAACTCGTCGCGTGCGTCAGTCAGCGCATCCCAGAGGCCACGGGTATCTCCGCCGACGTACAAGCCGATAACAGCCGCCTGCTACTGATAGTTGGCCCCACAAAACCCCCACAACTATGGGGGGCTATCTCAATCACGACAAACCCACCCAGACCGAAACCTCTGATATTCATTGGGCTGGCGCCCGAGACCCCTTAGATTCCGACCATGGATCTAGGATTCGAATCCCTCCGGGCGCACCGAGAAAACCCTGATCAGGGGCACTATTTGTGGTGCAATAGAGCGAAAAACCCCACAAAACCCCACAGAATCCGCACTCAGTCTGCAGTGGGCGGGTCGAGAAGGCCCAGGTACTGCCTCCGGGCCTTCATCGCGTGGATGACCAACTCGTCGCCGCTGTCGAAGATCAGAACCTGCAGCTCCAACAGTCGACCCTGACTGTCGAAGCCCAGCCGGAACTCGTTCGCGGGCAAGTCGTCGTCCGGCGACGACGCGAACTCCCAGTACTCGGCAGCGCGGAGAATGTCTTCATCAGTGAGTTTGTCGCGCCGCTGGTGCTTTCGGGCGCCCGCGTGAAGTGTCAGACCCACGCGCGGAGAGCGTCGCGGATCACTTCGGAGTCGTTCTTGTGATCGCGCACCGCGCGCGCCTCGACCGCCTGCCGCAGGTCGGCATCGAGGCGCACGGTAACGACTTTGCCGGGGCCGTTTCCGGAGGGGCGCCGGCCTCGTTTGCGCAATTGCTCGACGGGGTAGCCCCGCTTCGCCGCCCCGGCCAGACGCTCGATCTCCCTTTCGGTGATCTCTCTGCCGTCGATCTCCTGAGCCATGGAGAATATCGTAATACGAATTTCCGAGAAACTCACCTGACTACGGATCAGAAGGTCGGGAGTTGGATTCCCTCCGGCTGCCCCAGCAGCTCCCCCAAGTCTTTGAGATTTCGGGGTCTTTCCTCTGTCAGGGAGCTAGAACCCCAAACGGTGTCTCGTCGACTGTCGTTGCCAGCATCGATCCGAATCGTGAGAGCGCCCGCCAATCACGTGGAGTGATGCCGTATGCGAGCCGGAATCGCTTGCTGAAATGCGCGTCATCGACGAAGCCCCAGCGGTGTGAGATTTCGCTGATCGTGGTCGATCTCTGATGAGCGTCCGCTAAGTCTTTGTGGCACTCGTCAAGCCGACGTTGGACGATCCACTCGCGAAGCGAGACGCCTTCGCGTTCGAGCACCGCGTAAAGGTATCGAACCGAAATGTGATGGGCGGCGGCCACCTGAGAAGCTCGAAGGCCTGGATCGCTCAGGTGCGCTCTGAGGTAGGCCATGATGCGAAGTCCGAGGATGGAGCCCGATCCCTCCGCTGGTGCGTCGTTGCCGAGCCGGGTGGAGATCGCAGCGCGGATCAGATGAAGAGCGGGCTCGATCACGGCTGCCGAATAGTGATCGCGCGACATTTCTGGCGACGCGAGCTTCGCGAAGTACATCGCGGCGAGCTCTCCGACCGGGTCGCCGGTTCCGAACGCGATTGCCGTGGAGTCCCGCAGCGCTTTACGTGATAGGCCAAGTGCCGCGGCAGGGATGCGAAAGTAGTGTTGGTCGATTCGTCCAGGAAACAAAAGGGTGTACGGGGTGGACGTGTCGAAGATCGCGAACTGTCCCGGGCGAATCAGCGCCTCACGCCCGTCTTGGACGATCACGCCAGACGCGGACAACTCGAGGGCAAGGAACACGGCCGGCTCTTCATCGGCGCGGGCGAGACGCGAAGTTCGCCGCACGGTCGCGCTAGTCGACGAGACCGAGCACAACCCCACGCCGCCAAGTTGGGCGACTTTGATCTTGGTATCGATTGCTTCGGATGGCACCTTGTGGTCGATTTCGATGCGCACCACGGAGGACCAGACTGCGTCGCGGATGGCGTCTATGCGGTCTCGCGGCGGGATCTGGCCCGCGGTGATGAGGGCGGCTGCCGAGGCCATATTCAACTTTCCCACTCCGGCAACTGGGCTGCAATAGTTGCGAATCGCAGTGCCCACGAGGGGCACAAAACCGTTCACACCGGACACAGTTCTCTGGTTGCGTTCGACGTATGGTCGCCGCATCGGCCCGACCGGGCTCTCGAAGATTCGTGATGCGGAGAAGGAGATCATGAGCACCATTACAGAACATGAGCGGACACAGATTCAGCGTGCGAACGAATCTGGCCACCAACCGGTTGTCTTCGTGCACGGCCTGTGGCTGCTGTCGAGCAGCTGGGATCGCTGGTGCAACTTGTTCGAAGATCGTGGCTACGCGACGATCGCGCCAGGTTGGCCCGACGACCCAGAGAGTGTAGAAGCGGCTCGGAAGAACCCGGAGGTGTTCGCCCACAAGATGGTCCGCCAGGTCACAGATCACTACTTGGAGGCGATTTCACTTCTTGACCTCCCGGCCGCAGTGGTCGGGCACTCTTTCGGCGGGCTCGTGGCCCAGAAGATCGCCGGCGAGGGGGCATCCGTTGCCACGGTGGCAATCGACCCAGCCCCCTTCAAAGGGGTTCTACCGCTTCCGCTCTCGT
>JAOAPO010000572.1 GCA_025462945.1 Bryobacterales bacterium | reverse complement strand
CGTTCGACGATTCGCTTACAAGTCGCTAATCCAATGCCGGCGCCAGCTAACTCTAACCCGTGCAGTCTCTTGAACGGCACAAAGATCTGCGCGAAGTGCTGCGGATCAATGCCGACGCCGTTGTCTTGAACAGAGAACACGCAGTTCGCGCCATCGCGTTGTGCGTTGATGCGAACCTCTGGAACGGTGCCTGGCTTACGGTACTTGATTGCGTTGCCGACAAGATTTTGAAACAACTGGCAGAGATGAACAGCATCGGCGACAACGTCCGGGAGTGTTTCCCGCGTAATGATCGCCCTGGACTCCGTGGTCGCAATCTGAAGATCACTGAGGGCTTCATCCAAAGCAGCCTCTGAACTGACGCGCCCAGGTTTAGCTTCTTCAACCTCTCCGATTCGGGAAAACTCCAGCAGCCCGTCGATCAGTCTGGAGGCACGTTCTCCGCCTTTTATAACCTGCTCTATGTAGCTGCGGCTCGCCTCGTCGAGTTGCGCATCCAGCCTTCGCTCAAGCATCTGGGCGTAGACGGTGATCATCCGCAACGGCTCCCTGAGATCGTGGGTTGCCGCAAACGTGAACTGCTTCAGATCTTCGTTCAGCCTCCGAAGAGCTGCCTCGCTTTGCTTCCTTTCAGTGGTGCCTCGAAAATAAACCGCCAGTTCATCGCCCGACGGGTAAGCATCGATCTCAAACCAGCGGCCCCACGCCTCGTGGTTGAATTCGAAGTGAACGGGCATGCGATCAGCGACGCACCGCCGGTAGGATCTCTCGACCTCGGTCCCCACGGCCTCCGGAAACTCTTCCCAATGGTTCCTTCCGAGAAGAGCTTCGCGGGAGCGGCCGACCAGCCTTTCGGTAGCGGAGTTCAGGCCGACGATACGCCACTGGCGGTCAACGAGCACAAAGGCGTCTTTCATGCTCTCAAGAATCTCGCGGGAACGGCGCTCCGACTTCTGCAGAGCAATCTCCGCGTTTCTCCGCTGTGTGATATCCCGGAACACAAGTACCGCGCCTGCAACACCGCCTTTTCCGTCTTTGATCGGCGCTCCGACGTCATCGATGGGGACGCGCCGTCCGTCTTTCGTCAGCAGTTCGGTGTGGTGGGCGAGTCCGACGATTCTTCCGGTTTCGAGAACCTTCTCGATTGGATTCTGCACGGGGTCCTCCGACCCTTCCCTCACGATCCGGAAGACCTCCTCCACCGGTCTGCCGTGCGCTTTTGCTTGACTCCACCCGGTTAACTGCTCAGCTGCCGGATTCAGCAGGCGGACCCGCTGTTCTTCATCCGTCGACACAACGCCGTCACCGATACTGACCAGCGTCTGCTGGAACAGTTCTCGCAGCGCGTTCGCATGCTGAGTAGCGTTGATGAGGCGGCCCGCCTGGTAGCTCATGAATCCCGCGACGGCGATGAATAAGGAGAGCCCGACGTAGTCGCTGGTGCCTGAGAATGCGAGTGAATTGTGAGGTGGAACGACATAGATTCCGGCGAGTATCGCTCCCAGAAACGTCGTCAACATTCCAGGGCCGAAGCCGCCGTACATGGCACTTACCGCCGTCCCCAAAAAGAAGGTGACGTAAGGAGCTTTTTCGCCCAGGGCAGCCGCCAGGCTGAAGCGAATCAGAAGGGCGCCGAACGCGCAAACAACAGCGATACCGTACCTCGCCGAGGCACTGCGCGAATCGCGTTGGGCGAGTCTGTCTTCCATCCAGGTCTCGGTGTTGCCAGAGGTTCTGAGCGGCAAGCGAAGATACATCCTGACACATTTCTACGACTGTCACCAACGCAGCAATCAGCCAGCAGCCGTTCAGCCGCGGCCATCACCAGGCCAGCTTCCGCGTGGGATTCCCGCCGACAATTCCGCGCCTGGTTCATACTTGTTAGCATCGGAGGTAGCCCGTAAGCACTGGTAAGTTTCTTTCCGTCTCGCTCCCGGCTCACATGCCGCGCCGCGCAATCACGACCCACGCAGACCCGCAGGCCAGCCAATGAACCGCAAGGCGCTCCCCCCTGAGTCAGCCGCCGCGGACTTCCGCCTGGTTTTTCAGACGCTCCCGGGCCAGTGCGTTCTTGTCTCCCCGGATCACCCGAGGTTTACAGTCGTTGATGCGAGTGACGCCTACCTGCGAGCGGTCAGGCAGTCGCGTGACGCAATGGTCGGACGTGGCCTCTTCGAAGTCTTTCCCGAGGGGCCCGACGAAGCGCACGCCAGAACGATACGGAACCTTCGAGCATCTTTCGGTAGAGTCCTCACGACGAGAAAACCGCATACGTTGCCGGTCGCGCAGCAGTATGACCTTCAGGATTCGAGTCGGCTTCAGCCGGCGTTCGAAGAACGGCACTGGATGCTCGTCAGTTCACCCGTGCTCGACGAAACCGGTGCCGTCAGGTTCATCCTGCACCAGATTGAAAACGTCACCGAACGCGTCGTTGCTGAAATGGGGCGGCGTGAAAGCGAAGAGCACCTCCGTTACACCGTTGAACTGAGCACCCTCGTACCGTGGACCGCTGACCCTCAGGGACGAATACTCGATTTCAGTGACAAATGGCTGGAGCTCACTGGCCTCACTCGCGAGGCCGCACTCGGCCACGGCTGGGCCCAGGTACCACATCCGCACGACCGCCCCAGGATGATTGCTGCGTGGATTCATTCGATCTCGACTGGCGAACCGTACGACATTGAACACCGCATTCAACTCGCAGACGGCAGTTACCGCTGGATGCACACCCGTGCTCGCCCGCGGCTGGACGATGCCGGCCACATCCTCCGTTGGTACGGCACCACAGAGGACGTCGACGAACGTACTCAGACCGAGCGGCGAAACGATTTCCTGGTCCGGCTTGACGATGCTGTTCGTGCACTGACCGATCCCCAGGCCATCACCCAAACGGCTGCCCGCATGCTGGCAGAGCATCTTGACGTAACCGGTGCGCTTACGCAGATGTAGAGAACGACGAAGACACGTTCAACCTCACCGGAGATTACAACCGGGGTGTGCCCAGCATCGTCGGACGGTACACCTTCGCTCAGTTCGGTGCAGACTGCCTGCACGTGATGCGAGAAGGCAAACCGTACGTGGTGACTGACTCTGAGTTAGACGAGCGCACAGCACAGGTACGTGATTCCTATCGGCTGACCCTGATTCGTTCAGTGATATTCGTTCCCCTGCTCAAAGAGGGACGCTCCGTCGCCGCGATGGCAGTGCACGATGCCACTCCGCGGCAATGGAAGCAGCACGAAGTGGAACTGGTGCAGCGGGTAGCCGGCCGCTGCTGGGAGTCCATCGAGCGGGCCCGCGTTTCTCGCCAGCTTCACGAGAGAGAGCAACGCTATCGCTTCCTTGCCGAAAGCATTCCCCAGATGGTCTGGACAGCGGCACCGGATGGAAAGCTCGACTACGTAAACGAGCAAGTCACCAGTTACTTCGGAACCACTTCGGGAAGCGTGCTCGGCCAGGGGTGGCTTGAGTGGGTACACCCGGAAGACAGACTGAACATCGTCGAGCGCTGGAAGCACTCCCTTGAAACGGGCGAGCGCTACGAAACTGCGTTTCGGCTGCTGCGGTCCTCTGACAGCAGCTGGCGGTGGCATTTGGTGCGTGCGACGGCGATGTTGAGCCTCCATGGCGAGACAGCTCGTTGGTTCGGAACATGCACTGACTTCGAGGACCAAAAACAGGCCGAGATCGAACGCAGGCGCACACAGGAACTTCTTCAGATGGTCATTGACAGGGTGCCGGGCCTGGTCAGCTATTTCGATTCAGATCTCCGGTATGCATTCACCAACAGCCACTACTCGGAGTGGTTTGGAGCCGGGCCATTCGTCGGCCGCAAGGTCAGTGATGTCGTTGGCGAAGAGGCCTTCGCGCGAGCCTGGCCCTACATGGAACGGGCATTTGCAGGGGAAGAAGTGAGGTTTGAGGAATTCCTGCCCTACCACTCTTCCAAACCCCGCTACGTCCAGGTCTCGTTTTCCCCCCATCGAACGCAGCACGGCACAGTGAACGGAGTCGTCGCCACCGTCCAGGACATCACTGCTCAAAAGACAATGGAAGAAGCTCTGCGGCGCAGCGAGGAGCGGCTTCAGCAGGTCTTTCGCCAGGCACCCGTAGCGATCATCGTGCTTCGCGGCAAAGACCTGGTAGCGGAACTCGTAAACCCGTTTTATCAGAACCTCCTGCAGGGAAGAGAACTGATCGGGCGCCGGTTCGCTGATGTCGTTCCCGAGATTGGTTCCGACGTTCTGCAGGCTTCTCACCACGTGATGGAAACCGGCGACCCGTATGTGCGCGATGAATTCTACATCCCCTACGACCAGAACGGGGACGGCGCGAACGAAGACCACTGGTTCAATCTGGTCTACCACCCGCTTCGGGAACCCGACGGTTCAGTTTCAGGCGTGGTCACCGTCTGTAACGAGGTAACTGTGCAGGTCCGCGCCCGGCAGGAGCTTGAGCGACTAAATCGGGAACTGGAGGAGTTTGCCTACGTGGCGAGCCACGATCTGCAGGAGCCTCTGCGCATGGTTAATATCTACACGCAGTTGCTCCTGAGAAGGCACGGGGGAGACACCCCTCAGGCCAGAGAATATGCTTCCATCATTCACACTGGAGTGAACCGGATGGAGGCACTGATTCACGACCTCCTGACGTTTTCGCGAATCATCCACTCGGAAGAATCTCCCGCCAGCCTGGTGGATCTTTCCGCCGCCGTCGCCGAAGCGACCTCTGTCCTCAGGGACCGCATCGAAGAATCCCGCGCGTCCATCGCCGCACAACAGCTTCCCACCGTACCTGGGGACACAGCGCAGATAGCACAGGTCTTCCAGAACCTTCTTTCGAATGCGATGAAGTATCAGCAAAGCGGTACGCGACCAGAGATCCGTATCACCGCCGAATGCGACGACGTCAACTGGACCATTGCGATAAAAGATAACGGCATCGGCTTCGAACCAAGGTATGCTGAGCGTATCTTTGGACTTTTCAGACGCCTCCACAAGGATGAGTATCCGGGGACCGGGCTCGGGCTTGCCATCTGCCGCAGAATCGTGGAACGCCACAAGGGAAAAATCTGGGCTGAGTCGACTCCCGGCAACGGCTCCACCTTCTACTTGGCACTCCCGTGCCGCAAGGAGAAAACATGAAGCTCCTGCACATCCTCGTAGCCGAAGATAATCACGCTGACGTGATCCTTCTTCGGGAAGCTCTTCAGCACCACAGGATCGAACATGAACTGCACGTCGTTTCTGACGGACAGGCGGCGCTGGATTTCGTAGGCCGCATGGGAAGCTCACCCGAGACTCCCTGCCCGGACATCCTGCTCCTCGACCTGAACCTGCCGAAGGTCGACGGCCCCACCATCCTGCAGGAATTCAGGAACCATCCCGACTGTGCGCACACGCCCGTCATCGTCGTAACATCCTCAGACGCGAAGAAGGACCGCGCCCGGATTGCCGAGTTTGACAGAACCACATACTTCCGTAAGCCCTCTGACTTCGATGAATTCATGGAACTGGGGGCCATAATCCGTGAAGCCATCAATGACCGGGACGCCCCGGCAAGCAATTAGCCGAGCCCACACGGGAAAAGTATGGTTTGTTCATCTCCGGCTGCACGCCCCAGCCGCGTGAGTGTGAGCAGCGCACCAATGGCATTGCCCGCCTCGCTAATCAGCACAACGTGCTGAGTTAGAGCCGGTCGGATTCGCAGGGATTTAGAAAAGGGACCAGCGCGGCGGGGCCGAGCCCAGGTGGCCGAGCAGAGTGGCGAGCACCCACAGCGGGAGCGCGATGGCCGCAAGCATGACCAGTGTGACGGCGAGCACGAACATCCAGTCGAGCCGGTTTCGGCGGCGGGGCTGTGAGAGGTGGTCCCGCACGAGTTCGTAATTGCGGCGATTGGCTTTGAACACGAAGTCGAAAAGGTCGCCGATGATCGGGACCGCGCCGACACCGGCTTCGATCCCGATGTTGAGAACCATGCGAGTGATGGTGACTTTAGGGATGCCCAGTTGCCAGGCGCGGAAAACGATGTAGAGGGAGAGGAGCGCTCCCACCAGGTCGCCGAGGCCGGGGATCAGGCCGATGATGCCGTCAAGACCGTAGCGGAAGCCGCCGGGGAGGGTGAAACCATAGTCGAGCCAGCGGGCAACGGCTTCGACATCGGCCAGCCGCGGGTCGATGACTTCGCCCGTGACAACGCGGGGCGGGGGCGATGGACGCGAGTTTGGGTCCAGGTCGGTTCCGGAGATTTCGCGCATCATACCTCTGTGTGCAGGTTGAGTTCCACGGCCGCGAAGCGTGTGAATCGGGGCTGGGTGGACCGGACAACAGCCCGCCCGAGCTCACCTGCAGCCAATGCCCGGTCTAACTTCCGAGGTGACTTTTGATCATTGAGCGTGCAGGAGAGGAACACGTAGCTGAAATCCTTGTTTTCCTGCGACTGCGGGAAGGCAAGCCACTGCTGCTGGTGCATCGTGTCGCGCGCGATGCGAAACCGCCGCATGTCCTTCATGCCAGGATCGTCGGTCATCTCGAAGAGCCGGCAGGCCAGCGTTCGCCCACTGGCTTCGGCAGTGGCGTTCACCAGCATGTCGGCCGCGATGCTGCCCTTGGCGTATACGTGCGAACAATCGAAAGGTACGCCGCGCCCACCATGGCATTCTTAGCTCCCTCGTCCTGCAGGTGAACCGGCGCGTTCTCCAGATTCAGGGCAAGGGCAGTGGAAAGCATTTCGATATGACCGATCTCCTCGGTCGCGGTCTCGAGCAGCATGTCGCAATACTTTTTGGGGCCGCGATTGCCCCAGCCCTGAAAGAAGTATTGGAGGCAAACCCGCACTGGAAATCGAAGACGTGAATCACGAAAGTACATCGGGCAGCAGTAGGCGTGGATTGAGCGGACACCGCTTCCCGAGCTCGAGCGCTTCCTGTGCCAATGTCGCCATTTCGACAGCATACCGCCGCAGACGTACGGATAGAAGCCGCCACCGGTTTCCGGCAGCTCGCCGGTTGAACTCTCCGCCGTCATCGTCTTGCGCAAACACGGGGCGATCGTCACAATGTCAACATGCAAACTGTCTTCGAGGCCGCGGGTGGGACCGAAGGCCTGTGCCGTCTTGCTGACGCCTGGCATCGTCGCGTGATGGCGGACGAGGTGGTTGCCCACGCCTTCAGCCACGGTTTCCACCCCCGCCATGTCGAGCGCCTTGCAGCTTACTGGGCTGAGGCGCTCGGTGGACCCACCACGTACTCCGACTCCTGCGGCGGCGAGACCACCGTGGTCAGGATGCACAGCGGAAACGGCGAGCATGCAGAAATGGATTGCCGCGCGATCGCTTGTTTCGACCAGGCTCTGGCCGATGTGGGACTCGCCTGTGATCCTGTCTTGCGACAGGTTCTGCACGACTACTTCGCCTGGGCCACTACGACGTCAATGGCACGCTACGACCGATCTGCTGACGATGTGCCCAACGACCTAAGCATCCCGCATTGGTCGTGGGACGGGCTTCGGGCGGAGATCTGCACTTCACCATCTTCGGTGGCGCGTACCCACACCTAACCCACGTTTGAACAAGCCCTCGAAAACACCGACGACATCCTCTGGAAAGAAGCTGGCTGCACCACCGGCCTGACCTTTGGCTACTCAAGCCGAACTGGCCAGGTCTCCCGCGAAGCTCCGGCGTTGCGATACACTCTCCGTGCAGCGGTCTCGTGGATCGTTGTTACATAGAGGGGAGACCGAGAGTATGTCGCAAATCACGCGTCGCACCGCACTGGCGGGACTGGCTGGCTCGTTGGTGCATGCCGCCAACACGTTGCCGGCGAACAGGAACGTAAAGTGGGCGCTCGGGACAAACCTGTGGAATTCATTTCCCCGGGTGCCGTTTACCGACATCTTAGACGTCATGCGCGACACGGGCTTCATAGGGGCTCGTATCACGCAGTTCCCGCAGATCCTCCAGACGTACAACATCACCGCTGCGCAAATGCAGAAGGAGTGTGAAAAGCGTGGAGTTCAGATCATCACGATCTCGTTCAATGGCCCAACGCACATCGCCGCTCGTCGCGGAGAGGTACTCGACAACGCGCGCAGGGCCATGACCTTCCTGAAAGAGTTCGGAGCCGAACGCCTGGTCGTTTTCCCGCCGGGCCGCGGCGCGAATCCACCCACGGAAGACGAGTTCAAGACCATGTGTGCGGGCTTCAACGAAATCGGTGCCCTGGCAAACTCGATGGGCTTCCGGGCGGGTCTTCACAACCACTTGAACGAGATGGTCGAAACCGACGACGAAGTAGATCGCTGCATGGCCATGACCGACCCAAAACTGTTTCACTTCTCCCCGGACGTCGCGCATCTCCACATGGCCGGTATTGACGTGGTGAAATCGCTGGAAAAGCACAAGCACCGCCTGATGATGGCGGATTACAAAGACGCGAAACGCGAAGGGCTGGTCAGGAAAGCGTACGTTCCAAACACGTACGACCTCGGGGACGGGGAAATCGACTTCGTCGGTTGTCACCGGGTTCTGAAATCCGTGAACTTCAAGAGCTGGCTGTGCGCCGATCTCGACATTGCGCGCAAGGGGCCGAGGGTTAGTTACGAGCGCTGTGGCCAGTACGTAGTCTCGAAGCTGGAGCCTGTCTACAAGTAGTGCCTCGCAGCCGTCTGATTTCGACGACATGAACCCCGTTCGCGACCGGGCACATCTAAGTGGGTAGAGGGTAACTCACATGGAAAGCCTGTTGGAAACAGATGTACTGATTCGCCTCACGGAGAATGGATTTGGCGTGACCACGAGGCCCGCGGGACTGCCGGAAAACTACGTCGAGTACGAGACGAGTGCAGCGGGAGAGCCTGCTGGTGAGTCGGAGACGGTCCGCGTGAAGAAAGCGCAGTAAGTATTCGTTCAATGTTGCAGGGCTCGCAGGCGCCGGGTGAACCGGCGTCTGAGTTCAAAATGATCATCGTGCAATCAATCGGCGGCCGCTATGAGGGCCGCCTTTTTTCGTTAGAGGAACCCGGGCCGGGTGACCGCGACGGCAGTTCCAAGCGCGACGCCGTCCTCGACAAGGGCTGCGGCAAGGTCGGATACTCCTCGCTGCGTCGCGGCACGGCGCAGGTAATAACCGGCGAAGCTGGCCGCCAGGGCGCCGCCAAGTCCGAGCAGGGCTCCCTGGATCGCTGGGCGATCGCCGGGCGCCGGTCTTTGCTGTACAGCGCGGCGCCGCATGCCGCACCGAGTGCAGCACGCGCCAGCAGCGCGGGAGGTGCGATGCGGGCCGGCATAAACGGAAGCTTGTCCGCGATCAGTTCACCGGCAGCGCAGACTCCAGGGCTCTGGCCGTGGTTGTGGATTCCAGAAATTCCCAGGAGCCACCAGGGAGATGAAAGTCCCCCGGTTTGGCCGCGTTCGCCAGCATTGCGGGGCCGGTCATCGAGCGGAGTCCGCTCGCGGTTCCGATCAGAAAGGCTTGCAGGGCTGCGGATCGGGTCGCCATGATTCTCATTCTGGCAAACATTTTCGGCTTCGATAAAGCCCATTCCGGGTAAGCTCGTGAAAGAGGAAAGAAGGAGCCACTGTATGGGACCATCGTTCACACTCGGAATCGCAGTCACTGTTCTGTTGACGTTTTCAGCCGGATCGGCTGCTCAGAATTCACCTTCCAGCGACGTTGTGCCCGCCGGGATGTACGCCAGTCACGAGAAAGTCGCTGCGGCACTGGCCAAAGGCGGGCCGCTGATCGACAATCCGAAAACGCCGGCTGCCGTGAAAGTGTCGGGCTCCCACCGCGAGAAAGCCGGCGTACCTGAAGTACATGAGAAAGAAACCGACATCTTCTATGTCTCCCATGGTGAAGCGACGCTGATCGCCGGTGGAACAAGAGTCAGGGCACAGGGTGGTGCAGCCAATGCCTGGGATGTCGAAGGTGGAAAGGCTCTGCACCTGACCAAAGGGGACATCGTGGTGATTCCCGCAGGCTTACAGCACTGGTTCAGGGAGGTTCCGCAGTCGATCAGCTATCACCTGATCAAGTTGACGACTCCTCCTGGTGGTACGGGCACGGCGGTTACGTACATCGATCACGACAAGGTTGCAGCCGCACTGAACAGCAAGGGGGAGATTTTCTCAGCAGGCAAGTTGAGGCTCTCTGGCGGCTATCGCACGGGCCCCGATCAGCCTGCCAACTACGGCGCCGATCCAGAAGTGCATCCGAACTCTATCGACATCTTCTACTGTGTGGACGGCGCGGTTACGGTGGTGACGGGCGGCAGGATTACAGGGATGAAGGAGAGCGGCGCCAATCGGATGGCCGGCGCCAGGGTTGAACTCGGACAGGCCGATCACATGACAAAGGGCGACTGGCTGCTGGTTCCATCGGGAACGCCCCACTGGCACACCGAGTACCCGCAGCCCTTCGGCTTTTACCGCTATCTGCTGGTGAAAGTGCAGGAGTAATCGCCAGGCAGGAACGGGAAATGTCCGGTTGTGGAGGTCGTCGAAAATGTCCTCGCGGATTCCCCTGAGACTGCAAGGATCGCGTGAAAGTCGGCCCAGGCGAAGGTCTCCTTGTCCGAAGCTCTCGACATTCCCATTTGGCCGACTTGTGTGCATTCGTGCCCGCGCCCGCGCAGCTGCGATGCGGCATCACGAGGGACTCCCTGAGCAACACGAGGTGGACCGTCGTCGCGTTGCTCAGGCGGCGATGCTTTCCACAGCCGTATCCTCAAAATTGGCAGCGGCGAATGCGAGCGCCTGCCGCAAATCCTCCGGTTCCAGTTCCCGATAATTTCTGAAGATTTCGCCACCTTTCGGATAGATCGCCGCCGCTTCAACGACACGCCGCACCGTCAACCGCATCCCACGTATGCAAGGTTGACCGCTCATCTGGTTCGGGTTCCACGTAATTCGATGGAACGGCTGCACTGCTCCAATTCTCATACAATCCCTGGCCCTGCACAGACACGCGAACCTCAGCCCCGCCGTGCTGCATCGATCGCGGAGACGTCGATCTTCTTCATCGTCATCATCGCCTCGAAGGCACGCTTTGCCTCAGCGCCACCGCCTGCAAGTGCATCGCTCAGCGTGCGCGGCGTGATCTGCCAGGAGATGCCCCACCGGTCGCTGCACCAACCGCACTCTCTTTCCGCGCCCCCATTGCCGAAGATCGGCGGTGTTCGTCGATGAGCTTTCGCAAACACAGGCGCTGCGGTCGAGACCATCGCTGTTGCGGAGTCCAGCCCCCGGCGCAGGCATGGATGAAACTCGGGCATAATCTGAGACAGTGCGGAATACGCAATCGATCGTTCGGCGGCCTGAGACTGCAACGGGGAGCGCCGATGCCGGGCGCGGGCAGCTCAGCTCGATCCCGTACGACCTGCTGCGAGAGGCCTCCGGACGGCTTCGCGTGCTCGCGCTGGTGGTGGCGGCTTTGTGGATTGTGGGCATCACGCTGGATCACCTCTTTGAGTCGCAGACCGTTGGCGGAACCGTTGGCGGTTTGATCCCCATTGCCGACCTGATTGCCGCCGCCTCCGT
>JAOAPO010000554.1 GCA_025462945.1 Bryobacterales bacterium | reverse complement strand
GAGTTATACCGCACCGTAGCGAGGCCATTGCGCACCACCTCATACCCATAGCCGTGCCCCACGCCTGGCGCGAAACCGGTCTTCATTTCGCCGGTCATGCTGGTCGACATCAGCGCCACCGCTGCCGGCGAGAGCACTCGTTTTCCTCGCAGCGTCCCTTTGTTGAGCATCATCTGGTTGAATTGCAGCATGTCTTCAGCAGTGCTGAACAGCCCGCCTTCGGGCGCCGCGACAGTGGCCTCCAGCGTCGACTTCTCTTTGGCTTCGGCCCGGATCAGCTTCATACCCTCGTCGGTATAGAGTGCCGCCACGCGGGCCTTGTGCGCGGCACTCGGGAAGAAGGTCGTGTCCTTCATTCCCAATGGCGCAAACAGCTTTTCTTCCAGGAACTTGTCGTAGGGTTTACCCGAAACGGCCGTGATGATCCTGCCCAGGAGCTCGTAGCCTCTATTGCTGTAGTTCCAGCCGGTGCCCGGCTCGAACCGGAGCGTCTCGCCTTTGTCCGGCAGTCCGGAAGTGTGCGTCATCAGATCGTGGATCGTGATCGGCCTCTTCGGCGACACCCCTTTAAACTCCGGCAAGTACTTCTCGATAGGGTCGATAACCGCCAGCCTGCCGTCATCCACCAGCACCATAATTCCGGCGCACGTAACCGGCTTCGTCAGCGAGGCGATGCGAAAAATCGTGTCTTTGTGCATCGGCGTCTTCGCTTCGAGATCCTGATAGCCGACAGCCTCGAAGGCCACAACCTGCCCGTGCCGCGCCACCAGCGTCACCACCCCCGCTGTCTTGTTGGCGGCCACGAATTCTTTCATCCGAATTGGAATCTTCGCCAGCCTGCCGGCATCCATTCCACTATCGGCAGCCATCGCCACAACCGCAACCAGTCCCAGCAGCTTTTGCATCAACTGGATTCTACAGGAACCTTTCCTGAACCTGCGACAATACGAGCAAGGTACGTGAAGCGTTTCGTTCCAATCGCCGTGTTGTTGGCCCTGCCTCTGGCAGCGGCTCCCGACGTGGCGAAAAAAAAAGACCCGAACCAGATCGGGGGACGCAAGGTTGCTTCCGGCCTCAACTTCTACAGCCTTCAGCGCGAACTGGCGCTCGGTAAGCAACTCTCTGAGGAAATCCGCAAACAGGCGCGGCTCGTCGAAGACCCCATCGTCGTCGAGTACATCAACCGTATCGGCCAGAACCTGGCCCGTAACTCGGACGTGACCTTTCCCGTCACCTTCAACCTGATCGAGTCGGACGAAATCGGCGCGTTTACGCTCCCCGGCGGCTTCATCTACGTCAACACTGCCACCCTGGAGATCTCGGACAACGAGGCCGAACTGGCGTCTGTTATCGCCCATGAACTCGGGCACGCCGCCGCGCGCCACGCCACCCGGCAGGCCAGTCAGGAACAGATTTTGAATGTCAGTTCCATCCCGCTCTCCATCTTCGGGGGCATCGCCGGAGCCGCCCTTCGCCAGCTCGGAGCACCGCTCGCGTTCTTCCATTTCTCGCGCGCGTTCGAGACCGAAGCCGACTTCCTCGGGATTCAATATCTCTGGAAATCGGGGTACGATCCTGAAGCCAGCGTGAACATGTTCGAACGTGTCGAGGCCACCGAGCGTGCCCGCCCCGGTGCCGTCTCCCAGCTTTTCCGAACGCACCCCATGACCGCCGAGCGCATCGCCAAGACCCAGCGCGACATTGGTCAGGTGCTGCCAGACCGCTCCGAGTACGTCCTCAACACGTCAGATTACGAGGAAATTCGCGCCCGCCTCAACCATTTGCTCGACCTGCAGAAGGCCAAAGATGCGACCGCGCCGCAGGCCCCGACGCTGCGCCGTCCCAACGAAATCGAATAGCTGCATGCGATATCATGCAGCCAATGAAACGACTGCTCCTCGCCCTGGCTCTGTCAGCCTGTCTGCTCTCTGCTCAAACCCTGAAAATCCTGTATTACGGCGCTGAAGACGACAACTTCAAGAAATTCGCCGCTGTCACCCCGAAGGCCAAAGTGGTCGCCGTCGACGCCACCAGCGTGATGACCGAAATCGTGGACGCCGACGGATTCATCGGCTCCATCAAGCCGGAGCAGTTCGCGGCCGCCAGGCAGTTGAAGTGGGTCGGCAGCATGTCCGCCGGTGTCGAGAATATCCTCTTTGTGCCGGGAGCGGAACCGTTCCGCGAGAGCAACGTGACGCTGACCAGCAATCGCGTGGTCCAGGGCATTGAGATCGCTGACCATGCCTGGGCTCTGCTGCTCTACACGACGCGCGGCCTGCACATCTTCCAGCAACACAAGGTGTCGGAAACCTGGCAGCCGCGCCCTTATCCCGGCATTGAGCTCCGCGGCAAAACGGCTCTGATCGTCGGAGTGGGCGGCATCGGAACCCAGATCGCGATCCGCGCCTGGGCGTTCGGCATGCACGTGATCGGCGTCGACCCTGAAGACAAGCCGATCGTCCCGTACATCGACCGCATGGTGAAGCCCGAGCAGTTGAATGAAGTCATCCCGCAGGCCGACGTGGTCTTTATCTCGGCGCCGGATACCCCGAAGAGCCACAAGATGTTCGGTGGCCCGCAGTTCGAACTGATGAAGCAGAAGTCCTACTTTGTCGCGGTCAGCCGTGGTGGGGTCTACGATATGCCCGGGCTTGTGAAGGCGCTCGACAGCAACCGCCTGGCCGGAGCCGGAGTCGACGTGATGGACCCCGAGCCGCTGCCCAAAGGCCACGCACTCTGGAAGTTCAACAACGTGATGATCACGCCACACATCGCCGGCCGGTCAGACCACGATGTGGAGCGCATGACGGGTACGATCGGGGAAAACATCCGCCGCCTGGCCGAGGGCCTGCCGCTGATGAACGTGATCGATAAGCGTCGCGGCTACTAGTCCTGAACCAGCTTGAGGATCATGCCCGTGTCGGTGGCAACCCAGACATGCTTGTCGTCGGGGCCGGCGATGATGGCGGAGTGCGCGACGGCACGGTAGTCGACAGTCATGTCGGTCCAGGTCTGCATGTCGTTGCTGGTCAGGATTTTGAGGCGGCCCGGGATCGGGCTGTTGTAGATGGGACCCGAAGGTTCATACCCCGCCAGTAAGGCGCGAGTGGAGCCTGAAAAGGTTCTGACGTCCGTAATGGCGCGGTCTTTCTTCGCGAAGGCGCTGCTGCTCTTGCCAGTCCTCATGTCGATCCGCATGACTTCGCTGGGAACCTCGAACACGTCGCGGAACGAGACTAAACCCAGGCCGATGCCCTGGGGCGCCAGGCTGATCCGGGTCACCTGCCCGAAGACAGAGGCCTCGCTCTTGATCCACTTCTTCCCGCCGTCGCGGGTCTCGAGGAACACGGAGTAGTGCGGCACCTGCTTCCGTTTGGCGTTCTCCGGCTCCATCCAGTCCGGGCCGCCGCGCCGGGGAGGCAGGTTCCACCCCGAGATAATGCCGGCATCGCCGCTGAACGAGATCTCGCCGAAGGTCGTATAGAGCGCGCTCGCCTCGATCTCTTTCAGGATGTCGAGCGGCACCCAGGTTTCTCCGCCGTCGATGGTTTCGAAGATGCGCTTCTGTAGTCCGGCGGCGAAACCGTGGTCCCGGGTCAGGAACCAGACACGCAGCATTCCAGCCGGAGATTTCCCGAGCTTGGTCCAGGTTCGACCGGCTTCGATCGTTTTCCAGATGCCCTTTTCGGTCACCATCCAGCCCGTGGAATCGTCGAGGAAGTGCATCGCCAGCCCGGTTTCTTTCACGGGCGTCTCGATCCACTTCGCGCCGCCGTCGCTGGTGATCAGAACGACGGGCTTGTCCTTCTCGCGTTTGTCGGTGATGTAACCGCAGGCGATGCCCCGCTTCTCGGAAGCGAAGACAAGATCGTTGATCGTCAGCGTACTGTCGATCACACGGTAACGATACTGGATATCCCAGTGTTCTTCAGCCGCGAGCGCGGTCGAAATCAGGAGAAGAGCAGCGGCTAAACGGCCAAAAGTCATAGGGTAGCGACACGGCCCCGTGGGGGGCCTGAAGAAAGGACGAGCGCGGCGTGGTTCACGGATTCAAGTATTTCGGGAGACATGCGAGCCAGTGCAAGAGCACAGCCGACCTGTTCACCCAGCGTGGTGAGCACTTCCATCTCGCCTCCCGTGTGCTGGTGGGGCTGCCGATGCTGGACGTTGATGACGCCGACGACGCGGTTCCTGGCGATCACGGGCGCGGATAGAAAAGCCTCGAAGTTATCTTCAGGAAGTTCGCCGAAGTACTTGAAGCGAGGATCTTTGTTCGCCTCACGTGAGATGGCCAGCAGTCGCCGTTCCCGGGCGACCCAGCCAGTCAGGCCCTCGTTCAGCTTGAGCCGAACGCGCCCGATCTGCGCCTCGTGGTGGGCGTTCGACGCGCAAAGCACCAGGTCCAGGTCGTCACAGAGGTAGACGAGACACGAGTCGCACGCGGTAAATTCCACGACGAGCGAGACGATGCCCTGCAGCACTTCCTGAAGCGTCATGTCGCGGACCATGAAACGGCTTACCTTCTGAAAAAGGCGGAGTTGTTGCTCCGTTCTTTCCAGGCGAGACTCCAGATCCTTTGCCTTCGGCACCGTTTCATTATAGTCTGGGAGAAGCCTTTGACCCACCCCAACGACGCCCCCCATCTTACCTGGGCGGAGCCCGCCTGTCCCGCTGCTGTCGAGTTTTCCGCCGCAGCCCTGGAGCGCCTTCGCCTCGAAGCCGTCAGGGGCTTGCTGGCTCTGCCGCGAACCGGCCTCGGGGTGGGCGGCTTTCTCATTGGCAGCCGTGAAGACCGAAAGATCCGGATTGATGACTCCACGCCGATCGCCTGCTCGCATGCTGCGGGTCCGGCTTTTCGCCTGACGACAGCCGAACTGGCGGACGCGGTCACAGTGTCTGGTCAGTACGTCGGCATCTACGTGACGAAGACGCGCCTGCCGTTTGAACCGGATCTGGAGCTCTAAGCCGCGCTCTGTCCCGAGCCGTGGCAGATTATGGTCCTCATTCGCCCCGGCACCGACGCGGGGAGCGTGACTGCTCTGGTTTACCGCAACGAAGGCGGCGACGTGGTGCAGGGAGCGGAACGTGAACTTCCGGCACACACCGAGGTGCCAGCTGAGGAGGTCGACTTCAGCCCCGTCCGCATCTTCGGCCTCGTGCCACACAACGGCAAGAGTACGCGCCGCGTGATCCCAAC
>JAOAPO010000549.1 GCA_025462945.1 Bryobacterales bacterium | reverse complement strand
CTTGGGATGCAGGTTATCGCGGCGGCCGCGGGAGCCCAAATCGTCGCATCGGGTCAGCCGACTCATGGCAAAGCAGCACCTGTGATACATGACGGAAACGGGATATTCCGCCGGCTGCCCAGCCCGTTTCGGGCCGCGCGTTACCACTCGCTGGTGGTCGGGAAAGCTACCATGCCTGAGGGCCTTGCTGTCTCGGCAACGGCGCCCGACGGGGCCATCCTGGGATGCCGCCTCCATGCGGGCAAAACGGAAGGCGTTCTCTTCCACCCCGAATCCTTTCTGACTGAACATAGTACCCGCATGTTCGCGAACTTCCTGGAGCAGTGACAGCGTTTGTGGTCTGACAAACCCGCTTCTGAATGGATTGATGCCGCGCTCCAGGTGTTCTGGTCCGTACTGCCCCCGGCGCCCGCAACCCAGCCCGCTGAGCAGGTTCACGTGCAGAGCACCGCGTCTCCTGATCAGGTCGCCGATCTGCTGCAAAACGCAACCGGCTTCATCTGGCTGGACGGCGCAAGCGGCAGGCATCTGCTCTTTCATGAACCCCTTGCAGTTCTTTCTTGCGATGGAGCCGAGATCAGCGTCCACGGTCCTGGTGGGCACCGTGCCGTCCACGGTAAGTCGCTGGATGGTCTCGATGCCGCGCTGCAGGCGTGGTCCGCCCCTGGTGCACTCTTCGCAGGCTGGATCGGGTATGAGGTCGGCGAGGAACTGGAGCGTTTCAAAGGTCCGAGCCGCGATGTCGGTCTCCCTCGCCTGCACTTCGGCCTCTACGACTCCGTGTTGATCTGGACTGCGGAGCAAGGCTGGTCGCAGCAAGGTACTTGCGCGTGGCGACCGTTCAAGGCCGAAGGTCAGAAGCTCCTGGACAGCGCGCAGAGTCGCCCGCTCGCGGAGCCGCCTCCCCGACCCAGCCCTCCTGTCGAGAATGACGATGAGGGTTTCCTGAATGGCGTAAAGACCATCGTCCGTGCCATCTACGCGGGCGACCTCTTCCAGACCAATCTTTGCCGCCATTTGGTGAACCCATTCGCAGCCGGAGAAGCATGGCCCCTTTACCGCCGTATGCGCCAGCTGAACCCTGCGGCAGCGGGTGCCTTCGTTTGCCTCGACGACGACCGCCAGATCCTCTCTGGCAGCCCTGAGTCGTTCCTCCGGGTCAGAAGCGGCGCGGTGGAGTCACAGCCGATCAAAGGAACCCGCGCCCGAGGGCAGACTCCCGCCGCCGACGTCGCGCTCCGAAACGACCTTGCCGCCAGCGAAAAAGATCGCGCCGAACTGGCCATGGTGGTGGATGTCACCCGAAACGACCTGAGCCGGGTTTGTCTGCCCGGCACCGTTCACGTCGCAGAACACGCTAAGCTGCTGACCCTGCCGACACTGCACCACACTTACTCGCGAGTGACGGGCCAGCTTTGTCCTGGAACCACCCCAGCCGATCTGCTCAGAGCGGCCTTCCCGCCAGCGTCCATTACCGGCGCGCCGAAGATCGCAGCTATGTCGGCCGCCTGGCGCGAAGAGCTCGCCCCGCGAGGTCCCTGCATGGGCAGTATCGGATGGATCTCTTCCGGCGGCGACATGGAACTTTCGGTGGCAATCCGGACTGCGTTCACCACGCCGGGACAGATCACGTATCTCGCCGGCTGCGGCATCACGGCCGACTCCGACCCGGCCAGCGAGCTCGCCGAAAGCCAGGCGAAAGCCGCAGCCTTTCTGCGCGCTCTGGGGCTCGCGAACAACGAACGCGGCCCCGTGATTGCAGCGGAGTTCGCCGATGGCGCTGACCCGCTACAAAGCCAAACGGAATTTTGACCTCACTCCGGAACCCGCTGGCGCCGAGCCCGAACCCCATGCCCGGGCAGCGCTCTCATTTGTTGTCCAAAAACATGCGGCCAGCCGGCTCCACTACGATTTCCGCCTCGAGTGGAACGGCGTGCTGCTCTCCTGGGCAGTGCCGAAGGGTCCTTCACTTGACCCGTCGCAAAAACGTCTCGCGATGGCCGTGGAGGACCATCCTCTCGAATACGGGAGCTTCGAAGGCACCATTCCTGAAGGCGAGTACGGAGGCGGCACCGTGATGGTCTGGGACACGGGAACGTGGGAGCCGGAAGGCACCGACGACGTAGACGCCGCGTTGACTCAGGGAGAACTGAAATTCGCGCTCCACGGCAAGAAACTGCGGGGCTCCTGGGTTCTCGTGCGGACCAGGGGTATGGGGAAGTCTAACGCTGCATCGTGGCTCCTGATCAAACACAGAGACCGGTACGCCACAGCGGACGACATCGCGGCGGCCAAACCGAAGTCTGTGTTGTCTCGCCGTTCCATGGCTGGAATCGCCAGGGCGCACGGTGGCGACGTGGAGAAAGCGTCGCAAGCCGATGGCCCCGCCTGATCTCGGATGAGACCTGCCGCTCCCACCGCCGCGCCTTTCCTGCCGCATGTCCTTTCCCTTCCCGCGATCCTCGAGGCGCTTCCCGGCTGCCGCGGATGCAGCCTCTACGAACACGCATCACAAGCGGTCGGAGGCGAGGGGCCGCGCTCCGCTTCAATTGTCCTGATTGGAGAACAACCGGGCGATGAAGAAGACCGCCGGGGACGTCCGTTTGTGGGTCCGGCAGGCAGACTGCTCGACGCCGCGCTCGAAGAATCCGGCATCGACCGCACTACGGTCTTCGTCACGAATGCAGTCAAGCACTTCAAGTTTGAAGAACGGGGCAAGCGGCGCATCCACAAGAAGCCCAGCCTCACCGAAATCCGCGCGTGCCGGCCATGGCTCGAGGCCGAGCTGCTTATCCTCAAGCCGAAGATTCTGGTGTGTCTCGGCGCAACGGCTGCGCAGACCATCTTCGGCGCGGACTACCGCGTCACCAAAGAGCGGGGGCGGCTGGTGACGCACGAGTGGGCAGAACGGGCCACGGCGACCATCCACCCCTCGGCCATTCTCCGTGCGCCGCACGAAGACCGGAATCGCGAATACAGGCTCTTCGTGGACGACCTCACGGCGGTACGCGAGGCGCTCGAAGGCGGCAACTAGGCCGCCATAGAATCCCAGGCACTCTCGCCAGTTTGGGAATTCTCCCGAACCTCATCGGTGATTACGGTGAACTTCTGCAGCCACGAAAGCCCGAATGAGGTCGTGATCGCAACATCGGCCGCATCCCGGCCCGTCGCCATCAGCACGCGGCCGATTCGCGGCTGGTTATGCCTGGCGTCGAAGGTCCACCACTTCCCGCTGAGGTATACCTCGAACCACGCGCTGAAGTCCATCGGCGAGGCCGACACCGGCACCCCGATATCCCCCAGGTAGCCCGTCGCGTAGCGTGCCGGGATGTGCATCGCGCGGCAGAGGGTGATGGCGAAGTGCTGGAAGTCACGGCACACGCCGGTGCCTTCCATGGACACATCCAGCGCCGTTTTGGTCTTGCGGGCGAAGTTATAGCCGAACGTCACGTTGCGGTGCACGTAGTCGCAGATCGCCTGTACGCAAGGCCAACCCGGAGCACAGTTGCCGAACTGATTCCACGCTAAATCCGACAGCCTGTCAACCTCGCAATACCGGCTGGAAAGCAAAAACTGAAGCGTCTCGGCAGGCAGTTCCTCGACGGGAGCCTGGGTCGCGTTCCAATCCACAGGATCTGGCTCGCCACCATCGCGAATCAGCGTGGAGCCCTGCAGACGCAGGCTCCCCTGCGGCGCTGAAATCCTCACGCACCGATTGCCGAAACTATCGGTAAACTCTTCTGTCGGCACCGAAGGCGATACTCGCAATTCGTCCGGTTCCACCAGATCGTGGGTTCTTGAAGGATGTACATTTAACAAAGCTACGACCGCCTGCGGACGAGCATTTTCGAGTTCGATATCGTAGCCCAATCGGATCAACATAGTTTGACGGTGGAGCAATCAGCAGACCAATTCGTGGGGAAATGAGCCGAAAACGGCTATCTGCGAAAGAGTGAGCTCAGATGTTCCAGCGGCAGACAGTTCAGGACCGAGGACTTTTCGAGACCTGCCCGACGTGCCTGATCGATGCCGTAGCGGACCAGCCCGAACTCCCTCACACTGTGGGCGTCTGTGGACACTGCGATCTTTACTCCGGCCTCGCCTGCCATCCGGGCATTCTCGGCGGAAAGGTCCAGCCGATCCGGACTGGAGTTGATCTCAAAGAAGCAGCCGTTCTGCCGCGCCTGCATAACGACCCGCGCCACGTCGATCTCATACCCCGGCCTCTTGAGCAACAGCCGCCCGGTCGCGTGGCCCAGTATGTTGAAGTACCGGTTATCCATCGCCCGCATGATTCGCTCGGTCTGCTCCTCCTTGCCCAGACCGAAGCGCGAATGGATGGAACAGACGGTGTAATCAAGCTCTTTCAGCAGGTCATCCGGGTAATCGAGCGAACCGTCCTGGAGGATGTCGACCTCTGAAGACTTCAGAATACGAATGCCGCTCAGCCGTTCATTCAGGCGATCGATGTACCGAACCTGCTTCCAAAGGTCATCCGGCGACACGCCCCCGGCGATCTTCAGGCTCTGCGAGTGATCCGTAATTCCCAGGTACTCGTAACCGCGCATCTGGGCCGTAGCGGCCATCTGCTCGATGGAGTTGGAGCCGTCGCTCGACAGCGAGTGCGCGTGCAGTTCGCCCCGGATGTCATCCACGGAAACCAGCGCTGGCAGGGTGCCCATCTGCGCGCGACGCACCTCATCCAGACCCTCACGCAGCTCTGGCGCTATGAACCCGAGTCCGAACTGTGCGTAGAGCGATTCCTCATCCGGAAAGGCGTCGCCGGAAGCCCGCAATTTGGCGATACTGCCAGTGACGGCGCTGAGCTTCCGCAGGTGCGACATCGAGCCGGTGCACGCGATGAGCGACAAGCCCCAGTTTGTGGGGTACGCCTGCCGCAGTCTCAATACAATGCCCGCTGACAAGCCAAAAGCTGCGGAAGACTTGCCCGCTCGCACCAGCGGAGTCTCTCCGCCATACGACTGCATCGTGCGCACAACCGCAGCAAAGTCCTCGGCTTCCACCAGGAATGTCAGCTCGTCGACGACCTCAGTCCGGCGCCGGTATCCGCCCGCGACCTCCACACGACGCGCATCACAAGGCCCCACCAAAAACTCCTCCACGCTGGCGCGAAGCGCATCCGCCTTGTACAGCAACATCGCTTCGACGGGCATCAAGGCCTGCCGAACATGCTGCGCCATCCGCATGCCCAGTTGCTGCTCGATCAACCCCGCGTCCAGTGCGTCACGAAGACCTTCTATCGACGCGATATTCAGCTTCTTGTAAACCCGCAGCACCCGCTTGGGATCCAGCCTCGGATAGTCGCTGATCCTCGCAAGCTCCGGACTGGACTGCGCCCGAAGGCTCTCCAGCCTGCCTAACGAGCCCGTTAAGACGATCTCGCGGATGGCGTCGGCGATCGCCTCGCCGACGCCGGGAAGTCCGGTAAGATCCACTTCCTGGCGAACCATCTCGTCCAGACTGGCCGGCAGGACCCGGATAAGCGCTGCCGCCTTTTGGTAGGCCCGCACCTTATATGGATTCTTCTCAGGCTGGCTGGAAAGCAGCTGGCCGAAGCTCGCCAGCTTATCTGCCACTTCCGCATTACTCATCACAGGCCACTGAGTCGCAAAGCACCGCGATTGGAAGAGCAAGTGCAAGGCCAGCCAGTACAGAGGTTTCGAAAATGCGCAGCCCGGTATGAGACGGTTGAATTTACGGGTGTTATGGCCAGTTTTGCGCGACACATTCTCGGCCTGGGATGACAACGACGCCCCGCGCATGGGCGCGGCCCTGGCGTTTTACACGATTCTTTCGCTGGCACCTCTCGTGGTCCTCATGATCGCCATCGCCGGCATGATCTTCGGCGACGAAGCCGCGCAGCAGGCTCTCCTCCGCGAAGTGGACCGCGTCTCCGGCCACGAGGGACACGTTGTCGTCAGCAGCCTCCTGGACAACCTGCGGAAGTCAGACTCTGGAACGGTCGCGTCTGTTCTCGGCGCCCTGACACTGATGTTCGGCGCGTCCGGTGTGTTCAACGAGTTGCGTGCCGCGCTCAACCGGATCTGGCGCGTGAAGCCCACACGTGCCAGCGTTTGGACCACCATCCGGGGCAGGCTGTTTTCGTTTGGAATGGTACTCGCAGTCGGCTTTCTGCTGCTGGTCTCGCTGCTCGCCAGCACCGCGCTCGCTGCCTTGGGTAAGTTTTTCGGCGACTTCCTTCCCGCCTCAGAAGGCATCCTCAGCGTCCTCAACTTCGTGATCTCAACGGGCGGCATCGCGGTTCTGTTCGCCCTGATTTTTCGCTATGTCCCTGAGGTTCGCGTGGCCTGGAGTGACGTCCGTCTGGGAGCTATCCTGACGGCATTGCTTTTTACCATCGGCAAGTCGCTCATCG
>JAOAPO010000514.1 GCA_025462945.1 Bryobacterales bacterium | reverse complement strand
CGGCAGCACGCGGACGAACAGGAAGATCAGCGTCATAAATAAGCCGAGGGTGCCGACGTAAACCGCCCAATCCCAAATCGTTGGCCAGTACATACCCCAACTCGACGGCAGGAAGTCGCGGTGCAGGCTGGTGACCACGATCACGAACCGCTCGAGCCACATGCCGATGTTGACGACGATCGAGATAATCCACAGGATCCCCGGGCTGGTCCGAATCCTCTTGGACCACAGGAACTGCGGGGTGACGATATTGCAAAGGATGAGGCACCAGTAGAAGAACGCGTACGGGCCAGTCATCCGATTCCAGATCATGAAGCGCTCATACGTGTCGGCGCTGAAGTAGCCGAAGAATGCTTCGAAGGTGTAACCGTAGGCGACCACCAGCGCGGTCGCGAGCGTGACCTTCGCCATGTTGTTGAGGTGGCGCAGCGTGATGATGTCGTCAAGTCCGTAGAATTTACGAACCGGAATCATCAAAGTCAGAACCATGGCGAACCCGGAGTAGATGGCTCCGGCGACGAAGTATGGCGGGAAGATGGTTGTGTGCCATCCGGGAATCAGTGAAACCGCGAAGTCGAAGCTAACGACCGTGTGCACGGAAACAACGAGGGGAGTTGCCAGACCGGCGAGCAGCAGAGATGCTTTCTCGTACCGCGACCAGTGGCGCGCTGAGTTGCGCCAACCCATCGCGAGAGCGCCGTAAATCAGCTTTGTGGTTCGCGTTTTTGCAGAGTCACGAAGTGTCGCAAGATCGGGCAGCAGACCCACGAACCAGAACACGGCCGAGATGGTAAGGTACGTGGAAACCGCGAACACGTCCCAGAGCAGAGGGCTGCGGAACTGGGGCCAAAGCGCCATCGTGTTCGGATACGGCAGCAGCCAGTAGGCCAGCCACGGGCGGCCCGTGTGCAGCACCGGGAACATACCGGCACACATAACGGCGAACAGTGTCATCGCTTCGGCGAAACGGTTGATCGCGTTTCGCCACGATTGATTGAGAAGAAGCAGAATCGCGGAGATCAGGGTACCGGCGTGGCCGATACCGATCCACCAAACGAAGTTGATGATCGCGAAGCCCCAGCCGACCGGAATATTAATGCCCCAGACGCCGACACCCTTAATGAACAGCCACGTGGCAGCCGCCATCAGGTTCTGCAGGACCGCGAACGAAATCAGCAGGCCGAAAACCCAGCCCAGCGTGATCCGACGCTTGAGAACGATACCGCCGATCTTGTCGGAGACCGACGCAAGGCTGTGCCCCGGGTCAATTACCGGACCGACGTGAATAGTATCGGGAAGTTCTACTGGTTGTGCCATTGGCTAGCCCTCCCTCCCAGCTTCCAGTTCCGGGTTCGGGTTGCGAATGTCCGCCAGGTAAGTCACGCGCGGACGCGTGTTGAGTTCACCCAGCAGCGAGTAATTGGTTTTCTGCGCTTTCCACTTCGAGACCATGCTGTTCGGGTCGTTCAAGTCACCGAACGCAATTGCCTGCGAAGGACAAGCCGCTGCACAGGCGGTGACGATTTCGCCATCCTTCACGCGACGATCTTCCTTCTCGGCCATGATCTTGGCGTAGTTGATTCGCTGCACGCAGAAAGTACATTTTTCCATCACGCCGCGGCTGCGGACAGTGACGTCCGGGTTGCGCTGCAGCTTGAGGCTCTCCGTATCCCAGTCCGTGTACAACATGAAGTTGAAGCGGCGGACTTTGTACGGGCAATTATTCGAGCAGTAACGGGTGCCGACGCAGCGATTGTAGACCATGTTGTTCAGGCCTTCCTGATCGTGCTCGGTAGCCGCGACGGGGCAGACGATTTCGCATGGCGCGTTTTCGCAGTGCTGGCAACCAACCGGCTGGAAGTGCATCGTTGGATCGTTCTCGCTGCCGCTGTAGTAGCGGTCGATCCGAATCCAATGCATCTCACGGCCCGCGATGACCTGTTCTTTGCCAACGACTGCAATGTTGTTTTCAGCCTGACAGGCGACTGTGCAGGCGTTGCAGCCGATGCAGGTCGTTAAATCGATGGCCATTCCCCACGCGTAACCCTTGTACTCCCACTCCTGCGGATACATGGTCAGGCCCTTGGGCGGGGTCTCGCTTTCCTTCTGAATAACGAAAGGATTCGCCTTGAGTTCTTCGACGCTGGCTCCCTTTACCGGAGCGCGGCCTTCCATGGCGAAATGCTCCTGGACGGCGGCCAGCTTGAAGGTTTCACCCTTCTTCGTAATCTTAGCGCTGGTGGCAAAGTATGGGTTTGAGGCGGAGCGGATACGGAAGGCGTCGAAGCCGGCGCCGTTGCCGGCGCGTCCGGAGCGTTTCCGCCCGAAACCCAGAGTGACGTCGATGGAGCCGTCCGGCTGGCCGGGGAGAACCCAGACCGCACCCTGCACGGCGGAACCGTTCACCGCAATCTCGACAACGTCTTCGTTGGTTACATCGAGCTCTTTTGCCGTCTTCGGGCTGATCAGCACCGCGTTATCCCAGGTGAGGCGGGTGATCGGACGGGGCAGTTCCTGGAGCCAGGCGTTATTCGAGAAGCGCCCGTCGAGAATGTATGGATCGGCGTGGAAAGAAACTTCGATGCCGGAACCGACTGGAGCCGTGGAAGCCGCAGGCTGTTTCGCAACAGCGGCGACTGGGGCAGGTGCCGAGTCCTTGACGAACCCGTCATGGATCGCGCGCTTCCACCAGGCCTCGAAATCGGCACCAGTGTGCTTTGATGCCCAATACTCTCGCACCGTCTGGTGCCCGGATCTTTCGGGCGTCTCGCTGAAAGCGTTGAGTAGTTCGTGCGCCGACCTGCCGCCGTAGAGTGGTGTGATCAGGGGCTGAATGATGGAGATGGTGCCGTCGTGAGAGGGCGCATCGCTCCACTGTTCGAAGGTGTGCGCTTCAGGGATTACCCACTGGCAGACTTCCGAGGTTTCATCGTCGTATTGACCGAGGCGAACGCGGATCTTGGCACGTTGGAAGGCGCCTCGCAGATTGAACTGCGTCGGAGCGGCGTAAACCGGGTTGCCACCGAGGACAATGAGCAGGTCGACCTGGCCGGCGTTCAGTTCCTGAGTGAGAGTCTGCAGTTCCGACCACTGATCAGCGGGGCGCTGTTCCAGTGAGGGAGTGAAAAGAACGGTTTTGCCATTGTTATCGAGAAGCTGATTGAGGTAGTGAACAGCCGCGTGAACTTCCGGGGAGACGTCCTCGCCGGCGATTACGATGGACTTGCCCTTCGCCGCGAGAAGGTCCTTCACAAGGGCCTGCTGGAACTTCGAGCCTGTTGCCGCTCCACCAGAGACGGCGGAGGCGACCGAACGAACGAAGCTGAGCAATTCGGACGGCTTCACCGCAACGCGATGGTCCGCTTTGCAGCCGGTATGGGTCGGCGTGGTCTCGATCGCGTAGTAGCGACTGGTCTCAACGCCCTCGCGAAGACCGCGGCGGGAAGCGAAGTCGCGGGCATGGCGAACACCGCCGGGGCCGGCACCAAGGAAATTGGCATCGACCGAGAAGATGACGTCGGCCTGATCGAACTTGTAAACGGGATTGAGGGCCTGCCCGAAAGCCAGTTGCGCGCCCATGCGGCGGCCGTGGCCGGTGGCTTCCCACTGGTACCACTTCGCTTCGGGATATTGTTTCAGGACTTCCTGAAGCTGTGCGCCGAGGGTCGGCGAGGTCACGGTTTCCGTAAGGATGCGGATCCCGGCGCCCTGCTTTCCCTTCTGGCCTTCCACGCTCTGCAGGAACGCAGAGAGGAAGGAAGCGTAGCTGCGGGAGTCACCAATATAAGTCGGACCCTGCAGACGGTCCGGGTCATAAAGACCGAGGATCGAGGCTTGCGTCGGCACGTCTGTAGAACCCTGACTGGCGGGGTGCTGCGGATTGCCTTCGACCTTCGTAGGGCGAAATTCGTGCGTTTCTACGAGAATCGGATGCGCTATCCCGGAAATCGGGAATGCGGTGGCGTAAAACAACGGTTTGCCGATGAGGAGCTTTTCCGGCTCCTGCACGTACGGCATGATGAACTCTGGCGGCTGCTTGGTGCAGGCGGACAGGCCAGCGAGCGCAAGAGACGCGCCCATGATTTTCAGGAAGTTGCGGCGGCCGTCGTCGTCAAGCCACTCGCCTGCCTGGCGCGGGAATTCGCGGTGCAGGTAGTCCTTGAAGCCGTCCGTTGCGGCCAACTCGTCCAGACTGCGCCAGTACTTGAGGCCTTTGGCCCCCTCCAGGCGGCTCTGAATGATGTCCCGATTTAGATTGGTTTGTTCACTCATCGCGCTATCTGTGGCAGGTCCAACAGGTCTCCAGCTTCTGTATGTTGTATTCCTTCACCAGTTTCGGTCCGAGGGTGGCCTGCGACTCTTCGGGTTCGTAACCCATCTTGGTTATGAACTCGCGCGGCCGAACGTACTTCTCGGGGTTCCGGTGGCAATCAAGGCACCACCGCATCTGCATAGACGGGCCCTGGTACATCAGGGGCATCTTGTCGACACGGCCGTGACACGTTTCGCAGCCAACGCCTTTTTTGACGTGGATGCTGTGGTTGAAATAGACGTAGTCGGGAAGATCGTGGACCTTAGTCCATTTGATCGACTGGTTCGTTCGGTAGCTTTCGCGCACCGGCTCCAAAGTCGAGCTGTTGATCCAGATCTGCGAGTGGCAGTTCATGCACGTCTTGGTGGGTGGGACTTCCGCGTGCTGCGAGTTTTCGACGCCGGTATGGCAGTAGCGGCACTCAATTCCCATCGAGCCAACGTGATGTGTATGGCTGAACGGAATCGGTTGCTCGCGGGCGTCACCCTGGCGGGTGGCATAGCGGGAGTCGGCGATCAGCTCAAACAGAGCGCCGCCCAGTGCGCCCAGGATTACGACGGCTAAAACGATGCTCGTACGGGCAAACGAGTTCGCGCTGGATTTGAAAAGCTGTGGCATGCGATCTACAGGAAAGTGTCGGTCAAATGCAAGGAGAAAACTCAGTATACTGCGCCCCTTCGCGCGACGAGGAATGCCTGTGTTGAGACAATGAATTTTCATGCAACAGACCATCCGTCCCGCAGTGCGCCTGAGCGGCTCCGTTATGCTCCCCGGCGATAAATCCATCTCTCATCGCTACGCTATGATCGCGTCGCTCGCCGAAGGAACGTCGGTTATCGCCAACTATTCAACGGGCGCGGACTGCCACTCGACGCTCGGCTGCGTCCAGGCTTTGGGCATCCCGTTCGAAGAAGAAGGCACCACGGTGACGATCCACGGCAGGGGATTACACGGCTGGAGCGCACCGGCGGGTCCTCTCGATGCCGGGAACTCGGGCTCGACGATTCGGATGATGGCCGGCCTGCTGGCCGCGCAGCCCTTCACAACCACGATCTTCGGGGATGAATCGCTCACCCGCCGCCCAATGGCGCGAGTCATGAAGCCCCTTACAGAAATGGGCGCGAAGTTCGAAGCCCGCGACGGGCAGTTCCCTCCCCTCACGATTCGTGGCGGCACGCTGCGCCCAATCGAATACACGCTGCCGGTTGCCAGCGCTCAAGTGAAGACGTGCGTGCTCTTTGGCGGGCTTTTCGCCGATGGTCAGACGATCGTGCACGAGCCGACGGTGTCGCGAGACCACACAGAACTGGCCCTGAAGGAGTTCGGCGCCGACATCAGGGTGAGCAGGAAAGTCATCACCCTGCAGGGCAAGCCGACGCTGACTGGCCGCGAGCTGATGGTGCCCAGCGATCTTTCGTCGGCGGCGTTCTTTTTGGTGGCGGGACTGCTGGTGCCCGGCTCGCATTTGATCATCCGCAACGTCGGCCTGAACCCGACGCGCTCCGCTTTGCTCGACTTCCTTGTATCCGTAGGCGCGCCGATCAAGGTGCTGCGCATTGAGGCGACGAACGGTGAACTGATTGGCGATATCGAAGTCCGTCATGCCCCGATCAGGGGCGGCGTGATTGAGAAAGACCTTGCGGCAGGCTTGATTGACGAGATCCCGGTTTTGGCGGTTCTTGGGGCCGCCTCCGAGGAAGGATTGATCGTGCGGGACGCTTCGGAGCTTCGCATCAAAGAGACCGACCGGATCGCTACAGTGGCCGATAACTTCGCAAGAATGGGCATTCACATCGAGGTGACACCCGATGGGATGCGTATTCCCGGAAAGCAGAAGTTCAAAGCGGCGGCGTTCGATTCATTCGGCGATCACCGGATCGCGATGGCGTTCGCGGTTGCAGCGCTGAGGGCCGACGGTGAATCGACTATAGACAATGCGGACGCGGCGTCCGTTTCGTTCCCTGAATTCTGGAACATCCTCGACCAAACCGCTTCAGCGTAAACCGAGGTCGGTCATCCAGATGCCGAGGAGTTCGGGCCATTTCGAGGTGCCGAGCTTCTCGAAGCCCGGGGCTCGGCCCGTGGCTCCGACCCCGTGGCCTCCCCGCCGGAAGACGTGGAATTCGGCGGAGACTGTCGCTTTACGCAGAGCCAGATAATACTCGCCGGCTCCTGTAGCCAGAGGGTCGTCGTCGTTCACGAAAATGAACGTCGGCGGAGCCTGCGACGAGACTTCCTGCTTCCATTGGACGAGTCCGGGATAGCCCAGGACGGCGAAGTCGGGCCGAGCGTCGGCGGCGTTCTCGGCCAGTGCAGCCAACTGACCGCCGGCGGAGAAGCCCATGATGCCAACTTTGGCAGGATTGACGCCCCATTCTTTCGCTCGGCTGCGAACGACTCGGATGGACTGCTGGACGTCCGCCAGGGATTCGACTTCTACCCTGTAGGTGGAGCCTTCGGCCTTAGCAAGACGGTTGCGGAGGACGAACGCAGCGATGCCCATTTCGTTAAGCTTTTTCGCCACGAGTTCGCCTTCGAGGTCAATCACCAGGTAGCGGTGACCGCCACCGGGCGCAATTACAAAAGCCGCTCCGGTGGCTTTGCTAGCGGGCGGCAGGTAGATCGTTAGAGATGGCTTGTGAATATCGGTGACGCGGTGAAACTGGTCGGGCGTGCCGCCCTCAATCCAGCGCTCTGGCGCCGTCTTCCCCTCCGACCCGGGTGCAACCCCGGGCCAGATGGGAATCATGGGCGCTTTCGTTTCGAAGGTGTTGCTGGCGGCGAACGCGGACGCAGCCAGCGTAATGAGCAGGATCGTCGGCTTCATATGGTTGTTCCCTTCTCGTGCACAGGAATGCCGTGAGGGCACAGTCCTGCGAATAATAATCTACTTCATTTCAGCGACTTTGGCGGCGGCCCAAGCCAAGTCGAGGCGCCGGGCTTTGTACCCTCCGGTGGGCACTTCAGCGGCACCGGACACAGCACCGGCCCCGTTGCGGGGCCGGTGCTGAATTCAAGACTCGATTTTCGCCAGAACTCAGGCACAGCCGCCCGACGAACTGTTCACGAGAAACCGCTCTAAAGCCCTCGCTGGCTTTTACGTTCGGCGTGAAGAAGTAATTACTTCTTCGGCGCTGCGAGCGGCCCGACTTCAACCTTGCCCTGCGTGTTGGCGAGGGGTCCGAGTTCGGAGGCTACACCTTTGGCGATCGCTGCCGTCTCGCTGCCGCCCTGGAAGCAGGTGAAGTCGGGGCGGTCACGCCAGGCGAGCGGGCCACACAGCTTCTTGCCGGCTTTGAGCGTGGCGTCGTGAACGACGTTGATGAGGCGCTCATAATCCGGGTCTCCCTGCTTATAGCCCGAGAAGTTGGCGAGGTCGCCGGAGGCGGCGAAGACGGCGGTGATGCCGGGAACGCTGGCGATTTCGGCGGCATTCTTGATGCCTTCAACGGTCTCGATCATGACGATGAGGACGATGTTGTCATTCGCGGTGGCGCGATAGCCGCCGGGAACAGTGCCCCACATGGCGGGGTCGAAAGCCTGACCGCCACCCTGGCTACGCTTGCCGAGAGGGGGAAAGAACGTCCAGTCGCGAGCGGCGATAGCTTCTTCCATGGTGTCGACGGTGGGAACTACGATGACGAGGGCACCGGCGTCAGTGGCGTGCTGGATTTCACGTTCATCGGCGTAGGCCACGCGGACTCCGGGGACGGCCTTGGCATTCGGGCAGGTGCGCCACATGCGGGCGACAGACTCCCAGTCGCGGGTCGTGTGCTGCATTTCGGTCCAGATGAAGTCATAGCCGGCGTTGGCCATCGCGCAATAGGTGGAGGGATCGGTGGCGGCGAAGACGGTGCCGCCGGTGACCTTCTCGCCCGCGAGCAGCTTGGCTTTCACCGGGTTCCAGAGCTTCGCGGCTGCCGGCGGCTGGTTTTGCGGGCCGAACTTCCAGTTGCCGGGCGTAATGGCTCCCTGATTGACACCGCCGGGGAGTGCAGTTTTGGCAGCGCCGCTGTCTTTACCAGCGGGCGCGGCGAGCGGGAACTTCAGGGTTCCGGCGGCGGCGTTATTGGCGTAGGGGTCGGCGCTCGCCGGAGGGGTCTGCCCAAAGGAGGCAACCGCCGTCAGCGTCATGGCTAGAACTATACGTTTCATTTCGTTCTCCGTTTAATAAGTGAGGATGGCAGCTACGTATCTTATCGCTATCGAAGCTGCTGCGCTATGGCTTCCGCGATTAGAGCGCCATGAAAACGACCGTTTTCGATAAAGATTTCATTGGTGTGCATGCCTGCAACGATCACTCCGGCCAGGAAGACACCGGGCCGTTCGCTTTCGAGCGTGGCAGTGTTGACGATCGGTTTGCGGGTGGCGGGCTGGAAATGAATTCCGTGGGCGTTCAGGAAGGTAAGGTCGGGGCGGTAGCCGGTCATGGCGAAGACAAACTGGTTCGCGATCTCGATCCGCCCTTCGGGTGTTTCGAGAACCACTGACTCCGGCTTTATCTCGGTGACGCTGGTTTTGAAGTACGCCTTGATTTCGTTGTTTTTGATGCGGTTCTCGATGTCGGGCTTGATCCAGTATTTGACGTGACGGTGGATGTCGGGTCCGCGATGGACGAGCGTGACTCGGGCTCCGGTGCGATAGAGCTCGAGCGCGATGATCGCGGCGGAGTTCTTAGCTCCGATCACCATCACATCGTGGCCGAAACAGGGGTGTGCTTCCTTGTAGTAGTGGACGACCTTGGGCAGATCTTCGCCCGGGACGCCAAGCAAGTTAGGCACATCGTAGTAGCCGCTGGAGATGACGATCTTATTCGCGCCGTAAGTGCCCTTCGAAGTTTTGACGCTGAAGTTACCGTCGGTACCGCTGAAGGATTCCACGTGTTCGTACTGGTGGATGTTCAGTTTGTAGTGTTCGGCCACGCGCCGATAGTATTTGAGGGCCTCGGTGCGGGTGGGCTTGTCGTTCAGCGACGTCATGGGGATGTCTCCAATCTCCAGAAGTTCCGGAGTGGTGAAGAACGTCATGTGGGTGGGGTAGTTATACAGCGAGTTCACCAGACAGCCTTTGTCGAAGATGATGTTATCGACACCGCGCCTGGTCAACTCGATGCCACAAGCGAGGCCTGTGGGGCCCGCGCCTATGACGACTACACTCACGCCTTTATTCCTTCGAGCCGGCCTTCCACCTCAGTGGTGATTGCAGCGAGTGCATGCGGGAGCGCGGAGGCGTCTTTGCCGCCGCCTTCTGCCATGTCGGGACGGCCACCGCCTTTACCGCCTACCGCCAGGGCAACTGCAGAGACAAGTTTTCCGGCCTGGATCTTACCAGTCAGGTCTTTGGTAACAGCAGAGACGATCGAGACGCCATTTTCGTCAGCTGAGGCGAGGATGATGACGCCGGACTTCCACTTGTTGCGGAGATTGTCGGCGAGGGTCCTCATCTGGTTGCGGTCGAGGCCGTCGACCTGGGCTGCCAGATAGCGGACGCCGTTGCGTTCCTTCGATCGGGCTTCGAGATCATGCGCGGCGAAGTTGGCGATCTTCGTCTTGAGCGCGTCGATCTGGCGTTCCTGCGCCCGCTTTTCGGCGAGGAGCCGGTCGACCTGCTCAACGAGTTCGGGCTCGGCGACGCGAAGCAGGCGGCTCATGCGGAGCACAGCGTCGGAGGTGTTCTGGAAGTGCGAGACCGCGCCTTCACCGGTGATGGCTTCGATACGGCGCACTCCGGCGGAGATGCTGCTTTCGGTGGTGATTTTGAAGCTGCCGATGTCGCCGGTGCGGGTGACGTGAGTGCCGCCGCAGAGTTCCTTGCTGAAGTTCGGGATGGAGACAACGCGAACTTCATCGCCGTATTTCTCGCCGAAGAGAGCCATGGCGCCGGTGCCGATGGCTTCGTCGATAGCCATGATGTTGGTGGAGACCTCGGTATTGCGGAGGATCTCCTGATTGACGAGGCGTTCGATTTCCGCGATCTCGGCCGGGTCAAGGGCGGCGTAGTGGCTGAAGTCGAAGCGAAGGCGCGGGGGCTCCACGACGGAGCCGGCCTGCTTGACATGAGGTCCAAGAACAGTGCGAAGGGCGGCCTGGAGGAGGTGGGTCGCTGTGTGGTTGCGCTCGGTGGAGAGGCGCTCGGGCTCGGCTACATGGGAGTGCAGGACGTCGCCGAGGTGCAGCGGCTCCAGTGTCTTGATTCTGTGAACGGTGAGGCCCGGGACGGCTGGATACGTGTCGAGGACGGTGGCGATGACGTCGCCAGCGGCGTTCAGGAGAGTTCCGCGATCGCCGACCTGTCCGCCGGTTTCGGCGTAGAAGGGTGTCTGGTCGAGAACGAGTTCGCCTTCAGAGTGTGGTCCGATGCTTTCGACGAGTTCGCGATTGATGAGGAGGCCGACGATTTTCGAGGTGGCTTCCAGATTTGAGTAGCCGAGGAACTTCGTCTTGCCGGCTTCGAGAAGTTTCTGGTAGGCCGGGGCGACAGCGCCCTTTTCGGCACCTTTCCAACTGGCGCGGGCACGGTCGCGCTGCTGCTTCATCTCGGTTTCGAAGGCTTCTCGATCGAGTTCGAAGCCGCGGTCGCGGGCCATGTCTTCCTGCTCGTCGAGGGCAAGGCCGTAGGTGTCGTAAAGGCGGAACGAGATGTTGCCGGGGACGGGCGTGCCGGCGGTGAGGCTGGAGAGTTCGTCGTTGAAGACCTTCTCGGCGACGAGGAAGGTGGTGGCGTAGCGGTGTTCCTCATCCTTCACGATGCGGGCGACGCGCTGGACGGACTCCATGAGCTCGGGGTAGGCGGGTCGCATGAGGTCGGCGACAAAGCCGGTGAGCTGGTAAAGGTAGGGTTCGTTGCGGCCGATCAGGCGAGCGTTGCGCATGGCGCGGCGCATGATTTTGCGCAGGACGTAGCCGCGACCCTCGTTCGAGGGGAGAACGCCGTCATGGATCAGGAAGGCGGTGGCGCGGGCGTGGTCGGCATTGATGCGGAGGACGGTGTCAGTACGGTCGCTGGTGCCGTAAGGCGTCCCGAAGATTTCGCCGGCCTTCTCGACGATGGGGAAGATGAGGTCGGTTTCGTAGTTGGTGGTTTTGCCCTGGAGGATGGCGGCGATGCGTTCGAGGCCCATGCCGGTGTCAATGGAGGGGCGCGGCAGGGGGGTGAGGGTGCCGGAGGCGTCGCGGTCGAACTGCATGAAGACGAGGTTCCAGATCTCGACGAAGCGGCCGCCGCCGTCGAGGGGGAACTGCTCTTGTTCGCGGCCTGGTTCGGCGGTGCCGGGGCCAAGATCGTAGTGGATCTCGGAGCATGGACCACAGGGGCCAGTGTCGCCCATTTGCCAGAAATTGTCTTTTTCGTCGAGGCGGAAAATGCGGTCTTTGGAGACACCAGCGACCTTCTGCCAAAGTTCTTCGGCTTCGTCATCTTCGCGGAACACGGTGACGTAGAGGCGATCTTTGTCGAGGCCGTAGTCTTTGGTGATGAGGTCCCAGGCGAATTCGATAGCTTCGGCTTTGAAGTAGTCGCCGAAGGAGAAGTTGCCGAGCATCTCAAAGAACGTGTGGTGGCGGCGGGTGTAGCCGACGTTTTCGAGATCGTTGTGCTTGCCACCGGCTCGGACGCACTTTTGGGAAGATGCGGCGCGGGTGTAATCGCGCTTTTCGAGGCCGGTGAAGACGTCTTTGAACTGGTTCATGCCTGCGTTGTTGAAGAGCAGGGTGGGGTCGTTGGCGGGCAGCAGGGAGCTGGAGCGTACGACGCGGTGGCCGCGGGCGGCGAAGAAGTCGAGGAAGCGCTGGCGGATGTCGTTACCGGTCACTGGGTTGGCCTTTGTCGATGGATTCTCCAATTATAGGGTTGCGCCTGAAACGGGGTTGACGGACGGGCTGCGTGCTGGAGCCGGGGCTGGGTTCGAGGGGGTAAAACGGGGGTGAAAAGGGCCGCGAAAGGGCGCGATTGGGGTATAGACGGGGGGTAAATGGGGGGTGTTGAAACGGAGATCCTGAGCGTTTTCAGCAGGATCGCTGGGTTCGTTTGTGAAAACGTGTTTGGGCTCGGGGATGCGGGGAAGAGGTGCCGATGCCTGGTGTCCGGGTGCCGGGTGCCTGTACTCTGCTCATGCTGGTTCTCCTGACCTCAATGGAACAGCCTGAGGTTGCAGGATGTGGTCAGGAGCACGGTAAGTGGCTGATTCCGCTGGGATGACTGGTGAGAAATCGTGGTGGTGATGACGGGGAGCGGCGCGTAAGCTGACGGAAGGTGCGGTGGCTGATCGACAGGGTCGCCGTCAGTCACCCGCAACTCCAGTGTTCGATGCCTTATTTTGTGGGTTTGGCGTCCCCATTGCCTTTGGGCGTTGTCCCTTTGGCGGGTGTGACCTTGATTTTGTGGAGCATCATGTCGCCATCGTAGACGGTCGCAACGATCTCGTCGCCGACTCGGACTTTCTTGAGAAGGGCGGTGTTGTCAACTTTGTAGTCCATCGTCATGGCGGCCATCCAGCCGGGCACGTCTTCGCCGTTTACCGTCAGACTGCCCGCCTTCTCCTTGATGGCTTCGACCTTGCCGTGAAAGGTGTAGGACTTCTTTGCGGAGGTCGTTTGTCCGGCACCGACCGCAGCTGTGAATAACGCCAAAGCAGCAATGGTTATCGAGCAAGCCAGCCTGCTCATCGTGTTTATTCGTCGCATTTGATTTTCTCTTTCCTTCCGTCGTTCTGTGCCAGAGCGCCTGATTGAGTTTCCCACCCGCGTTTGCGTGATGGTTCTGAGGACTTCGCTGGCATGAGATGTACACCGCATCATTTTTTTTGATGCACCTTCATAATGGACTCCTGCGAACGACCGTGGACCTTCCGGAGCCGATTCTACGGAGTGATGGAGAGGCAGAGAGATCAGCCCAGGTGTAGATGCCGGACGTGAACGTACTCGTGTCGCACACCGGACTTCGGGAGTGAGTGCGGGGAATTGCAGAAGGGCCTAAACCGTTTCATCGCTTCCCGCGAGTGGGTACGAACGGGCGGATCTTTGAACCTGCGTCAACCGTGAGCCAAGCGCTGCTGTGGAGGCGCTGGCGTCACGGCCCAATTGCGTCTTGATTGGGCCGAGGCAGGGTCATTGGGAGATTCTCCGCCGGTTATGGAGTGAATGGCACCTTCGCGGCAAGATTGTGGCGGATGCCGTTCATGCGGCTGTGGCGATCGAGAGTGGCTGTGAGGGGGTTACAGCAGATACGGACTCTGCCCGATTTGGCCCGTCGCTTCGATGGGGGCATCTTTGAGATGAGTGGATCTTAGGTTCTGCGGTGTACGATCCGAAATGCTGGAGGCGAACAACGAAGTGTTCGCCTCCAGGATGCCGGTTGCCGGTTAGAACGCGAGTCGAAGCCCGAATCGGATGGTCCGTTGCGGGGCGGCCACGTTGCTGTTGGTGGAATTGATGATCATGAATGTGGAAGGTGTCGATACGCTGGCGTTCGGAGTGCCCAGCGCCGGCGTGTTCGTCAGGTTGAGGAATTCGGCGCGGAACTGCAGATCCATCCGCTCCCTGACGGCGAACTGCCGGTGAACGCCGAGGTTGTTATTGAACGACAACGGTCCACGGAGGATGTTCAGGCCGGTGTTGCCGAATCGTGGTTCGGTGATCGCCCTGAACGCCGCCGGATCGTAGAACGGAGCGCCGACCCCGACGCCACCGAACTTCTGGACCGTCCCCGTGATCTGGTCGGCCACCTGCGTGTTCTGCGGAGCATTGAGCGACGCGCCATCTGCCGTTACGGAGAAAGGCGTTCCGGTATAGAGCCCGACAGTCGGACTGATCCGCCAGCCTCCGAAGAGCTTCGCAGATACTCCGTCTTTCGCCATCGGCTTACCCTTGCCGAAGGGAAGTTCGTAGTTTGCGCCCAACACGAAGCTGTGAGTACGATCGAAGTCGGCCACGGCTTTGTTTTTAGAGTACTGACTGGGCACGTAGAAACGAAGACCGACGTCGCTGTTGCCGGCGTTGATGCCGATCGTCTTTGACCACGTATAGGAACTGGTGAGCGAGAGACCGGAGCCGTAACGCTTACTCAGGTTCGATTGCCATGCGTCATACCGATTCGTCGCCATCGGGATCAGCATCGAGCGGTTCACGTTGACGTTAAACTGGTTGAAGAGGGGCCGTCCCGCTGCGCCCGCTCCGGGAACCAGTCCGGCATTGATCTCGAAGTACGTGACCGTCTGCCGAATGGAGCGTGTGCCGACGTAGCCCGTCTGCAGCACGAAACCAGCGCCAATTTCGCGCTGAATTGTGAGGTTGAACGACTCGATGTAGCCGCGTCGGAAGTCGCCGGGTTGCAGCGAGTTGGTGGTCACGGTATTCGGGATATCCACGACACCGGTGCTCAGGTCGGGGAACTTCACGGCTGGAATTCCGGTTCGCAGATCGCCGGCCGGAACGAACGAGTTGAGTGCGTCGTACTGATCGACGATCACGGCCGGGTAGGGGCTGCGCATGGGGCGGCTCAACGGATAGGGGTCGTTGGTAATGCCGAATCCGGCGCGGAAGACGGTCTTATCGTCATACCGATATGCCAGCCCGATGCGTGGTGCGAACAGGATGGGTTTCGCGTGGGTTCCGGCGTCGCGCGGAACGTTCCCGCGACCGCCGATGAGCACTTTGTTCGTCACGGGATCGTAGCGCTCGATACCGTACTGGCCCCGATTCATGATCGGAAAGTGTTCGAAGCGCATCCCGAGGTTCAGGATGAGCTTTCGCGTTACCTGCCAGTTGTCGCGAATGTAATAGCCCTGGTCCACTTCGCGCGTCTGCATCGGATCGTAGAACTGATACGCCTTGCCCATCTGGGCGGGCAGGCCAAGCAGGAAGGAGGCGAAGGCGTTGAAGTTGTTCGCTGCCGGTCCTCCACTCAGGCCCGTCACGCCATTGGAGAAGGTGAAGCCGCCCCGGGGGCTCCAGCTTCCCAGTTCCGGCTGCCAGTGATTCATCTGGTGATGCAGCAGATCGACACCGAACCGAACGTTGTGCGCTCCTTTGGTCCAGTTCATATTGGCCGCATAGGTGTAAAGGCGATCGTTGCGCTCCACCGGGCTCCAGTTGTCGGTGTTCCCCAACGACGTGTAACCGCTGATGTTGAAGATCGGGAAGCCGCTTTGGCGAGGGTCCGGCCCGTTCGTTCCTGGAATCTTCAGGACGTCGAGGCCGATGTTCTTGCCGTAGTCCGGTCCCGTTGTATCGTGGTGCATCAGCGTGCCGCCGTAGTTCGCGTCAAACAGCAGTGTGGGTGAAATGACATAGCTGATGCCGACTGCATAGATATCGGTCCTGTTGTGCCCGGTGCCGATTCCGGCAGCGCCCGCCGCGCCTCCCGGGTACCCGCCCAGCGCCGCGCCCAGAGCTGGCGACGCGGTAACCGGCGCGATCATGACGCTGTATTTGGCGAAGACGTTCATCTTCGAGCTGGGCGTCCAGTTGAGCTTGCCGTCCACCTGGTCCCGCTTGAAGTAATAGGGAGCAGAAGCGAAGTAGTTGGTGGTCTGCCCTGACCCCGTATTCGGTAGCGGGATCAGATTCTGGAGAGCCAGTGCCTGCGGGCTGAATCGGTTGGCGGGAACTACGTTGCCGGGGAATGCGGTTCGGTTACGACCGGATGAGTCGCCCGTTGCCGGATCGTAGACCGTTGTCAGCCCGTTGAAGTCTCCGTTGCGAATCTGCAGGGTGGGAACGCTGCGAAGAGCATTTCCGCGCTCCGCCGTCGTTGTGCCTTCCCACGATGCGAAGTAAAACAGCTTGTCTTTGATGATCTTGCCGCCCAGCGTGCCGCCGTACTGGTTGTCGATACGCTGCGGAGTTCCGGGACCGGCCGGCGTGTTGGGATTGAAGAAGAGATTCTTCGCGCCCCACTTATGGTTCGAGTGATAGGCAAACAGCACGCCGTGAGTGGTGTTCGTGCCGGATTTCGTAAATACCGAAACGGCCGCGCCACCCGACATGCCCTGCTCCGCGTCGAAGTTGTTCGTCGAGATGTTGACCGTCTCGATCGACTCCAGCGCCGGAACATAGTAGGTATGGTGCGGCAGCCAGGTGAAGATGCTCGCCGCGCCGTCGATGCGCGTGTTGTTCGAGTTGCGCGCGGTTCCGTTCACGTTCGACGTTAGCGCTCGGGACGGAGAATCTGTCGAGGCGTTCTGGAACTGCGCGGGGGTGGTACCCGGAACGAGATCCAGCAGCGACTGGTAGTTGCGGTAGCCGCCGACGCTGAATGAACTCAGTGTCTTCGATTCGATGTCGGTATGAAGATCCGACCGATCGGTCTGCAGCGACGCGGCTTCCGCGCCCACGGTTACTACCTCGTTGACGCTTCCCACTTTCAGCGCAGCATCGATTCGAACGACGTTGTTAGCCTGAATGGCGATCTGTTTGGCTTCGAAGGTGTTGAAGCCGGGCGAGACGATGGTGATGTCGTAGTTGCCCGGCGGAATGTTCCCGATGTCGTAGGAGCCGCGATCGTCCGTTTTGGTTTCGGTCGCGAATCCCGTATCCCGGTTTTGAAGTTTCACGCTCGCAGTGGTGATAGCGCCTTGTTGCGGGTCCGTCACAGACCCGACAAGATTTCCATACAACACCTGAGCAATGGCCAGCCCGCTGAGTGAAAGCAGCAGGAGAAGACAGAGAGCTATTCTTTTTGATCTCATAACCCCTCGTTAAGCAACACGTTTTGAAAAAGCCGTAACCCGCAACAACAGATTGGCGACAATATACAACAGTTCGCAGTCGGAAAAAAGCGGGGGGTGGGTCCGCTGAGACGCTGGCGTGCGCGGGATGCTAAAGTCCGATACATTGTGCGGGTGTCAGGGCGGGCGAAGCCAGTAACGGCATTGTTGGTGGCGCTGGTCTCTCTGTTGACCGCCTGCCAACGGAAGCCTGCGCTGCCCGCTCTCCCCGTCATTGATCTGTCTGCGTTTCAACCCGGTGTCCGCGAGGTGATTGAAGAAGCTGCGCGGCGGGCGCATGCGGAGCCGATGAACGCCGCGGTCGTCGCGAAGCTTGGGATGACGCTCCACGCCCATGACCGGTTTGTGGCCGCGGTGGTTTGTTACCGGCGGGCCGCCGCGCTCGACCCGGGGCGCTTCGAGTATCTGTATTACCAGGGCGCGGCGCTCTCGGCTGACGGGAAGTATGCCGATGCCGTGGCTCCGCTGGCTCATGCCGTAGGACTGCAGCCAGAAAGCAAACCGGCGCGCCTTAAGCTGGCCGATGCCCTCATGGAGGCTGGAAAGCGAGACGACGCGAGGCGAGCGTATCAGGCTGCTGTTGCGCAGGATGGGACGGTCGCAGCAGCTCACTATGGCCTGGCGAGAACGCTGACGGGAGAAGCGGCGATTACGGAGTACCGAAAAGCGCTGGAGATTTTTCCGGATTACGGCGCTGCGCAATTTGCACTCGCATCGGAGTACAGAAAGGCGGGCCGTTTTGCCGATGCTGAACGAACGCTGGCCGGTTACGAGCGGAACCGAACGGCAACGCCACCACTGGAGGATCCGGCTCTCGCCGAAGTATTCGCCCTGAACGTCGGGGCCACTGGCTTGCTTCGCCAGGCAAAGGCACTGGAGCGTCAGGGGCAGCTAGCGGAAGCCGCGGCCATCTGTGAGCGCACCGTCCAACAGTATCCGAAGTTCGAGCAGGCATGGATCAATCTGATCTCGTTATACGGACGCCTGAATCAACCGGAAAAGCTGGAGAACGCCTACCGGCAGGCCATCGCGATTGCTCCGGCGAGCGCCGACGCCTATTACAACTACGGCGTCTTCTGCTACCAGTCCGGCCGATTCGATGCCGCACGCGAGGCGTTCGAGAAGACGGTGGAACTCGACCCCCGCAACGCGGATGCATGGAATAACCTCGGCTCCGTGGTGGAGCGGACTGGCGCGTTCGAGCGTGCCGCGGAGTTGTATCGCCACGCTATTTCAGCCCGCCCCGAGTTCCGGCTGGCGCATTTCCAACTGGGGCGAATTTATGCGAATAAGGGGAGGAATCCCGAGGCGATCGCCGAGTTTGAGAAGTGCGCCGGCAACAACGACGAGCAGACCGCAACCTGTCTTTATGCTCTTGGGGCGACGCACGCGCGCGCCGGTCATCGCGACGAGTCGATAACCCTGCTGAAGAAAGCGCGTGAACAGGCGGTGAGCCATGGACAATCCACGCTGGTGGCTTCCGTCGATCGCGACCTGCAGAAACTGGGAGCTGTTCGTTGAAAGGTTTTGGGCTGTGCGTTGCCGGCTTTCTGCTGGCCGCGTGTGGCCGCGATCAGACGCCCTCGCCACCGCAAGCCACTGCCTCTTTCCGCGATATTGCGGCAGAAACCGGCCTTGCTTTCACTCATGTGAACGGTGCAGAGGGGGAGTTTCAGATGCCCGAGATCATGGGTGCGGGCGTCGCGTTGCTCGATTACGACGGCGATGGCGATCTGGATATCTTCCTGGTTCAGGGCGGACCGTTTCACGATCCGGCGAAGGGTCCTGGAAACCGGCTGTTCCGCAACGAGCTGATCCCGTCCGGGAGATTAAAGTTCGTCGATGTAACAGATGAGTCGGGCCTGCGCTACTCCGGTTACGGCATGGGCGCCGCAACCGGCGACTTCAATAATGACGGCCGCACCGATCTGCTGGTGACGAATTTCGGTGCGAACGTTCTTTATCTCAACGTCGGAGGCGGGCGTTTCAAAGACGCAACTGGCGATTCACCGGATTTGCGTAAGGCGAGCGACTGGTCTTCCAGCGCAGCTTTCTTCGATTACGACCGTGACGGGTGGCAGGATCTGGTCATCCTCACCTATGTCGACTACCCGCTGAAAGGCGGCAAGCATTGTTCGGGTGTCACCGGTGAGCCCGACTACTGCACGCCCCGGGCATACCGCCCTCTGGCAACTACGCTGCTGCACAACGAACATGGCCGGTTCATGGATGTCACGGCGAAAGCGGGCATAGACAAAGCCCGGGGACCCGGCCTTGGCGTGACGGCGATCGACGCCGACCACGACGGCTGGCTCGATCTCTTCGTGGCCAATGACACCGCCGCAAA
>JAOAPO010000510.1 GCA_025462945.1 Bryobacterales bacterium | reverse complement strand
CCGCGCGCGGCTCACCGGGCCGGAACAGACGGCCCGCGTTCTCCGTTCCCAATCAGCGAACCTGTTCGCCGCGACCGCTAGTTGTCCGGCTTCTGTTCAGCGTGATCAATCACCAGCACTGGCACTGGCCGCTTCTGAGCTTCCAGCTTCAGTCCCAGTTGCCTTTCGATCGCCTAGAACAGCGTGACCGCCCCGTTGGGGTCCGCCGCTGACGAGGCTTCGCCCGCTGCCGGCGGTTGCGGGCCGTCCGGAGCTCCGCCACCTCTGCCGCCCCCGCCCGGTGGCGCCTGTCCGGCCCCCGCCGGGCTGAAACTTAAGGTGAAATCGTAGCCGCCCGGCAGGCCCGTCGCGTCCAGAACGGGCGTCTTTATGTAGCCTGGCGCGATACCTTTCAGCTTCTCCGCAAACTGCGCCATCGTCATGTTCTGGACCGTCACGAGACGCCCGAGAATCGGGTTCTTGTCTCTCGGGTCTTTGCCGTCAGCGCCTGCCCCCTCTTTGTACTTCGTGTGGCTCGCGGGGTCGGCCTTCTTCATTTTTGGCTTCACCGATACCAGCGTATAGGCCGTCACCTGTCGCGTCTCCATGTGAGTTTCCAGCTTGAAGCGGTCTTTCAGCAGGGCGCGCAGCATGGGCCAGAGATCGTCGATGTCAACCTGGCCGGGCATGTCAGCCTTTGCCACGATGTCAAACCTTTCCGTCTCCATCCACTTGGGCGTTCCGACGATCATGTCGTCGGACAAGTCCCAGGCTTGCTGGATCAGGAACTTCAGCGGCGTTCCGGCGATATTGATGCGTCCGCCGGGCTGCGCCTGAAGCCGCATACCGCGGAAGTCGGGAGCCGTCAGCTTGATCTGCGCCACTTCAAATTCCGTGGGGGGCGGCGTGATGTGGAGCGCTTCGGCGATGTTCGGCTGGTTCGGGGTTGGCTTCTGATTGACGCTTTCGATGAAGATGACGGGCAGCGGAACGTCGACGGGTTCCAGCTTCAAACCGATCTTCTCCATCGCGTCGAAGAGAGTAATCACCTCAGCGCCGGCAATTGCGCCGCCGGTCATGTAGCTCGGGGGCGTGTACTTGAAATCAAAGTCAAAAGCGCCCTTCAATGCTGTTTCGTCAACGGTGACCTTGTTGCTGAGGATTTGGGCACCCAGTACGAGAGAACTGGAGAGAACTTCAGAAAAACCTGCCATGGTCATCTTGCGGCAGTTGTAAGTGAGCAACGGTGCCGAAGGCGGTGTGCCGGCAGGCGGGGGTGTCGGCGGGATGAATTTGCAGTCGGGGTCGCCGCTCCCCTGAGCTTCCTTAAGCTGGCCTCGCTTAGAGATGCGGAGAGCGTACGAGGGGACCGACTTCGTATCTTTGCGGATCGCGAGGCTGAAGCGATCGGCAAGCAGACTCTGCAGCATCGGTTTAGCCGTCTCAAGCGTGGTGCCCGCTGCAGCCCGGGCATTGATCTTGTACAGATCGTTTTCTACCCAGTTTGGTCCTCCCGATACCCGTTCAGGCTGGACTCCATACGCCTTGCCGATCAGGTCAACCATGGTGGCAAAGCGGACTTCGTACCTGCCGTTTCGGAACTGGGGTTCCCGGATGAAAGGGTTGCGGGTGGGAGGGCTGACATGGACGTCGGCGAGTTCGAAACGGGGTTTGGTGTCGCCCGACTGGGGCAGGGCGAGACCGGAAACGAGGAAGGCGCTGGCGAGCAGGCGGGAGATTGCTTGCATTTAGATACTTCCTTTGCGGCCGAGATTGGTTGATACATAGACGACGGGGCAGACAGTAAAGTTCCCGTTGCGGGATTGTGAGCATCGTATGCCCTTGCCATTTGGTTCACAGACCGCGGTTGAAACGACTTTACCGCAATTGCGTTCGCTTTTTCGTGATTCGGCTTTGTCGGTCCCGCTTGCTTCACGCGCGCGGCTCAGAAGCTGGGGCTTCGGAGTGAGCAGGCAGGCACATACAGGCCTTTTCGGTTGGTCCGGGACTGGTTGAGGAGTTGCAGCGCTCGCCCGGGCCGATCGTGAGGGTGATGTTCAGGGGGAGGTATCGGAACGGGGATGCTTCCAGTGTTCTGTGCATTATCGAGCAATGAAGCATTTGCGCGTCACCGAACGAGCCGTTCATACTCGCCGACCAGAAGCGTCCGGTCTTTTTCAGTCGAAGCGAAGAGTGATGGGGATCGGTCTTCAGAATCGCGAAGGACTTATCGGCAAGCTTCCGAACTTCCGGGTCGATTTGCCGCAAAATCGTTCAATGCCCGGTCGGCAATCAAATCGAGTCTGCCCGCATGCACGTCTGCCTCAAACTGCTGATCCCAGATCTCGGCGTCGTGTTCGGCCAGCCAGGCTCGCAGTTCCTGAAACTCACTCGAGGACAGGGTCTTTATCTGGCTCTCCAATTCTTCCACGCGGCTCATGATTGGATTTTACTCTGCGCGAAACGCGCCGCAGTGGGGTTTGGCGCACACTTCTGCGTGGCCTACCGGCGTTGTGCACAGGACCAACTCCGGGGGCTGGAACGTAAGACAGGTGGATTTGGGCATTCACTGGCGCTGCGCTTCGGTTTCACTTTGCCGTATTTGTGGTGGTGCGCCGGCGGGGGAGCCGTGAGGTGAAGATTGGCGCGCTCTATCGCCGAAGTCGGCGTGGAGTACGTTCCGTTGCCGGCGAAGCGGGCGAACAGTTTATTGAGCCTCGCTTTGAGGGAGGGAGAAGTAGAACGTTGCTCCTTTTCCGGGAGTGCCTTCCGCCCAGATCTGTCCGTGGAAGCGCTCGATGATCCGCTGACATATCGCCAGACCTAAGCCCGTGCCGGCAAACTCCTGTTGATGGAGGCGCTTGAACAAGCCAAAAATCCGCTGGGCGTACTGTTGCTCGAAACCAATGCCGTTATCCTGTACAGCGATAATCCACCTGGTCCCGTCCTTCTGAGCAGAGATGTTGATGGTGGGAGAGACTCCCTGATTGCGGTACTTCAGAGAATTCGAAAGCAGGTTTTGGAACACGTGCGCCAGTTGTGTCGTGTCGCCATGAACGTCCGGGAGCTCCCCTACATTGATGACTGCGGCGCATTCTTCCACGGCGGGCTTCAGGACAGACAGAGCTTCGGAAAGAGCTGCCGAAAGACTGGCAGTGCCTACTGGTACCTCGTCCCTTTGTACGGAGCGAGAGTAGCTAAGCAGGTCACGGATGAGTGTTTGCATCCTGGAGACACCTTCGCGAACATAGTGCGCGTACCCCTGGGCGGTTTCGTCTGCCGCAGCGAATCGCCTTACCAGCAGGTCGGCGTAGATGTTGACCATTCGCAAGGGTTCCTGCAGATCGTGACTGGCGACGTAGGCGAATTCCTCCATCTCACGGTTGATCCTCCGCAGCTCTTCGGCGCTTCTTTGCTGCTCTGTGATATCGGTGTTTGTCCCGAACCACCGCGCAATGCGCCCGTGACTGTCTCGCACAGGTTCTCCTCGTGTCAGAAAGGACCTGAACTGGCCGTCAGCACCCTTTAAAGGAAACACCATTTCAAATGGCTCACCGCTTTCCAGAGACAGCTGCCATCGCTCCATGACGGCGGGCAGCAGTTCCGGGTCATGAAGGGTCTGCCATCCCCGGCCCTTCATAGCTTCGAAAGTCGTCCCAGTGTAGTCATACCAGCGCTGGTTGTACCAGAAGACATCGCCGTTGGGTTGCGCCATCCAGGTGAGATTCGGGATGCTTTCTGCAAGCGTACGAAACTGGCGCTCTCTTTCCTCGACTTCCTCGCGAGCGCGTACTGCATCCGTCACGTCGGTAACGTGAACGAAGATCCCATTGATATCTCCCTGACGGTCCCTGGTGGGGAGGTAGACGAAGTTCACCCGGAGTTGTTTCAGGTTGTCGGGATCGGGTCCTAATGCGATCGCTGATTCAGTCCCCTGGAACGGTTCTCCTGTTCGGTACACGTTATCCAGGAGGTCAATGTAGACCTGCGACGCTGCCTCGGGCACCGCTTCAATGGCGGTCTTGCCAACGAGAGCCTGGGCAGAGCGGCCGGTCATGCGCTCGTATTCGGGGTTGACCCAGGTGAAGGTGTGACGGGGCCCGTGCAGTACCGCAATTGCCGCAGGAGTCTGAGCAAAGAGGTCTTGCCACCGGCGTCGATCCTCCTGAATTGTTTCTTCAGCGACGGCCTGTTCGGTGATGTCTCTGGTCGAACCGGCGACAGCCTCGACCCCGCCGTTGCTGCCGAAAACGGGCACAAAGATGTATTCGTAGTGCCGCGTCAGCCCGGTGGGGCTGGTAAACGGCGTACGATCTCGAACGGGTTCTTTTGTCTCAATCACCTGCTGGATCTGGTGCTGGAGCCGTTCTGCCAAGTCTGGTGGGTAGCCAAGTTCGTAGAAGTTCCGGCCCACTGCTTCAGTGAAGGATTTTTGCCAGAGAGAAAGCAGTGCGCGGTTTACGTAAGTGAAGCGCCCCTCGAGGTCGAAGGTGTAGGTGAAGTCCGGCGTGTGCGACAGGGCGGTGTCGAAGGTGTGCCATTGCTGCCGAAGTTCAGCCTCTACCTGCTTTTCGTGTTCGATGTCGGTACAGGTTCCAAACCACTGTGTAATGCTCCCGCCAATCGCGCAGAGAGCACGAGCGCGTACCAGGTGCCAACGCCAGGCACCGTCAAGCTGTCGAAGCAAACGGAAGTGCGCTTCATAAGGCTCTCCAGTTTTTAGAGAGTGCGACCACCGTTCCACGGCCTCCTGTCGGTCTTCGGGATGAACCCATTCCAGCCAACGGGCCCCGAGCACGTTTGCGGCAGGAATGCCAAAGTAGCTGGCTACCTGTTCGTTCACGTAGTCAAGAGTGCCGTCTGGCGTGGCAGTCCAGACCATCTGCGGAATCGTCTCGGCCAGGAAGCGGTAGCGCTGTTCGCGTTCTGCAAGCAAACTCGTAATTCGTGACCGTTCGATCGATTCCCACAAGCGGCTGGCGACATCTTCAATGAGTGCCACTTCCTGCGGAAGCCAGCGGCGAGTCTTTCGATCGTTCACATAGAGAGTTGCCCGAAGACGTCCATCACGAATCAGGGGAATCGATACGAACGAGCGTGTTTGAATGGCAGCCCAGAGTTCAGGGTTGTTCGAAGGGTCCGCGGCCACGTCATCGTGAACTACGGTTATCCCTTTTCGCTGACGAGCGATGTTTTCCGGGCCGAACGAATCAAGCGAGAACGTGCCACGAAGAGGCGCTACTCCGTCCACGTAGCTGGCTTCGAGCACAATCATCTCGTCGTCGGGTTGAACCTGGCCGTATCCCACGCAACTGGCTCTGAGGTGTTTTCCAAGCAGCTCGACCGCGGTTGCTACGATCGCCGCGGGATCTGTAATCTCGCGAAGTACGTCGCCGAACTCGACGAGGAAACGTTGCCGCCGCTCAGCTGAAACCTGAGAAGTCTGCTCGACGACAACACACATCAGGCCCGAGACGTTACCTGACTCGTCAAACACTGGACTGTGTGAGTAAGTAAAATAAGCGTTCTCCTCAAAGCCGTTCCGGTCCGTCACCAGAAGTACCTGGTCCTGCCAGGAGGCTTCACCGCGCGAGAGAACGGCCTCGATTTCGGAAGCAATGGAGGGCCAAACGTCTTTCCACAGTTCGCGGGCCGGCGCGGTGAACGCGCCGGGGTGCCGCTTACCGAGAATCGGGACGTACGCATCGTTGTAGATGTTGATGAGGTCCGGCCCGCACCACAAAAACACGGGGAATCTGTTGTGCAGGCAAGTGCTGACAGCGCTGCGAAGCGACTGCGGCCACAACTCTCTGGGACCTAAAGATGTGTTCGACCAATCGAGTGCGCGCACGGCCGTTCCCATGTCCCCGCCACCGATCAGCCACTCGGTAAGGGCCAATGTCTCTGGCGGCGTCTCTGATATTTCGTCGAGCTTCATGCTTACGAGCACCGGTGGTTTTCGCCCTTTGGGAGTCGCTGCCTGTTCTTCGACCGCCGCAAACGGAGACAGCTTATTGTAAGCCTCCGCATCCTGAAAAGCGACTGCCGGCCCCTATTGAACGATGTGTAAATTGGGCGCTCGCCTGGTGAGCTGCTGCCCAAACTCTCCGCTTCGTGAAGAGAATTTGGGCGTGAGCGGAGCCTGGTCCTGTGACTTCGACGCAGTTCGCCTCGATCACTCGACGGGTGGCGTGGCTGACTCGCGTCGGAGACGGCCAGATGCGAGGATTGGTCAGGATTCTGATGAAACCCAGGAGCGCAACGCAGGTGAGTTGGACGGGTCGAGGCCGGACAGCGTCGCTTCCGACCAGGCTTTCATGGCCGGGTGGCCGAATCGGGGGTGTTCCCATCACATCCAACTGGATCGTGAAGAGCAGAGTTCCGAGGAGCTAATGACGGCGCAGCAGGTGAAAATTCCTTGCCTCTCAGCGCACACCTGAACTTTGGGCCGCGGTTCTATAACCGCACACTGCCTGCACGCGGCGGGCGAAACCTCCGGTTTCGCCCGCCGCACACACAACCCTCCGCTACCAAACCCGCCTGCTTGCCCCGCACCCAAAAAACATACAGGTGCAGCTTTTCCGGCCCCGCTTGCTGACGCGCGCGGCTCAGAAAGCGTCAGGCGCAGGCGGTGTTGGTGTTGGTTCTGGTTGATTTGATGACGCAGCGGTGGGGTGGTTTCCGGCGGTCGGCTGCGCGTCTTGCCGGGACGTTTTCGGCCGACGCGGGTTGGGCGGTGGCCTGGGCGAACTCCATTTGGAGTGCCCACGGGACAGGTTGATTCCCGTGGATGGGACAGATGCCCTCCAGGTCGCCTCGTTCCGCTAACTCGATCCGCTGTTCGGCCGTTCCTCTGAAAAGGAGTGTGGCTGCGCAGTTCGGTTGCCGGCATTCCATCCACTTCTCCGCTATCGGACTCATCTTTACGCTCCTCCGCGACCATTTGGTGTCTTAATCACGGTTTGGCTGAGCAAATTTCGTGCCAAGTCCAGAGAGAGACAGTTACGGTACGCCAAGCCGGAGTTTTCAAATGCACGACGTGTAAGAAATCGTTTCGAGTGTGCGGGTTGGAGAGTGGTGGCAAGTTCGTGACGGGGTGGTGAGCGGGTGGCGGGCTGGGAGCGGTAGCCGTAACGGCGCGGGCGGGCTTGTTGGGCGCGCAGAAATTTCGCGTGGCGCGTGCGTTAAATGACCGAATTCTCAGTCACCGATGATTTTCAAGAAATTTTCGATTGTAAGCCCTTGAATTCCTTGGATGGTCCCGCGATTCGGCCGGTGAGTTGGTTTTTCGGCCTGGTATTCCAGAGTCAGATATGGAACCTACAATCATCATGCCGTCTGGCCATCTGGCGACCAGTTCGTTGCCGTTCTCGGAGTCGGAGGCGCGGCCTGCCGATCGCGATGCTCCGGATCCGGTTGCGTTTGCCGCTTCGCTGGGGTTTCGTCCGGATGTGCAGCAGGCGGCGGTGCTCCGGTCGACGGCGAAGCAGGGGATTTTGAACTGTACGCGGCAGTGGGGGAAGTCGACGACGGCGGCGGCGCTGGCGGTTTATCATGCGGTCCACACGGCGGGGGCTTTGGTGGTGGTGGCGAGTCCTTCAGAGAAACAGTCGGCGGAGCTGGTGCGGAAAGCGGCGGGGATGCTGGGGACGCTGGGCATCCGGACGAAGAAGGACGGGATTCATTCGATTTCGCTGGTGCTGCCGAACGGGTCGCGGATTGTGGGGGTGCCGGGGAACGAGGCGACGGTGCGGGGGCTTTCGAGGGTGACTCTGCTGCTGATCGACGAGGCGGCGCGGGTGCCGGACGAGATGTATAACGCGGTGCGTCCGATGCTGGCGACGGCGGAAGGAACGGTGTGGCTGCTGAGTACGCCGTGGTGGACGGCCGGGTTCTTCTACGAGGCCTGGACGCATGGCGGGGAGGAGTGGGAGCGGATTTCGGTAAAAGCGACGGACTGTCCGAGGATCTCGGACGAATGGCTGGAGAAGGAGCGTCGGCACATGGGCGAGCAGGCGTTTCGGCGGGAGTATATGACCGAGTTCGTTCAGGATGACGATGCGGCTTTCGATGCGGCGCTGATCGAGGAGGCGGTGGACGCGGGGCTGCTGCCGATCGACGTGGACTGGGCGCAGTTTCGCCGGGACCGGAGGTATTAGGCGCCATGTTTTTCATTGGGCTCGATCTGGGGCAGAAGCAGGATCATTCGGCGATTGTGCTGGTGGAGAGGCCGCAGGTACACGCGTATCTGACGAGGCCGGAGAGGACGCTGCAGGTGCGGCTGGCGGAGAGGGCTCCGCTGGGGACGTCGTTCGCGGAGGTTGTGGATATGGTGGGGCATGTGGCGGGGGTGGCGAATCAGCTGATGTACCAGGGGGGTCGGCGGACGCAGTGTTGTCTGGCGGTGGATGCGACGGGGCTGGGGCAGCCGGTGGTGGAGATGCTGCGGCGGGCGAGTACGGGGTGGGTAAACGGCGGGTGTCAGATTACGGCGGTGACGATTACGGGCGGGGACCGGCAGAATACCCGGTCGGGGGAAGGCGGGGCGATGAATGTGCCGAAGCAGGATTTGATTGCGGGGCTGCAGGTGGCGCTGGAGAGGCGGACGCTGCGGATTCCGGGGCGGATGCGGGAGTCGGGGACGCTGAAGCGGGAGTTGCTCGATGTGCGGATGATGCGGCGGGAGACCGGGTCTGTGCGGTTCGGGGCGGAGGGAAAGGGGCAGCATGACGATCTGGTGATTGCGCTGGCGCTGGCGGTTTGGCGGGCGGGGCGGTTTTAGGGGGTGTGGAAACAGGACCTGCGGAGAGTACCGGAGGGTACAATCTGATTTCAGGTCGGACAGGCTTGCGGGGCACCAGGCCGCGCCCGCGCCTTTATCGACGCCCCTCTATGTTTCCTGGAATGACCGAGCGCCTGCGTTCGAGGCGCTGGCTGGTGGCTGCGGCGACAGCGGCGTTGATTTGTCGCCTCTGTTTGGCCATTTTCACGTATGGGACCAACGATGCGTCGATGTGGGAGTCGAGCGCCGCGATCGTCCGTGACACTGGTGGCGGAGCGATTTACAAGGGGCTGGTCGAGGTGCGGGATCCCGAGGGGAAGCCGCTGCACAGACAGGTTTTCAATCACCCGCCGTTTATGATCCGGGTGCTGGCGGGGATGAACGCAGTGAAGGTGGCGACGGGCATTCCGGTGCGAGTTACGCTCCGCCTGGTCGATGCCGCGGCCGATGTGGGCACGGTGATTCTGACGGCGGCGATCCTTCGCCACCTGTTCGGCTCAATTCCGTTGCCGTCTATGCTGCTGGTGGTCATTGCGCCGGCGTGGATGTGTATCTCGGGCTTCCACGCCAACAGCGATCCGCTGTTGGTGTTCTTTCTGGTGCTCACGGTTTATCTGGCTGAGGTGCGCGCCTGTACCGGGTGGGCTATGGTTGCGTTTGCGTTCGCTACCGGCATCAAGGTGGTGCCGATTGTTCTTTTCCCCGCCCTGTTCCTGTGGTGCAACAGCTGGCGCGAACGCGTTCGGGCATTGCTGATTATTGCGACGTTCTGGCTGGTGACTGCCTGTCCCTGGCTGATTCATACCCCGGCGGCGATGATGGGTCATATATTCGGCTATCGGAGTCCCACCGGCCTTTGGGGTATTGGCCTGCTGCTTGTTGAATCGCACAGCGACCGGGCATGGCTGTTCAACAGTTACGGGCAGTACCTGATGGCTGTGGTGCTGGTGCTGGCCGCTGTCCTTATGAATCGCGGCGGAAAGCGGGCATTTCTTTTTTGCCAGTTCGGCGTTCTGCTCTTCCTGTTCCACTTACTCACGCCGGGGTTCGGCATTCAATACCTTGCCTGGCTGATTCCCTGGGCGACGGTTTTGCCGTGGCGTTTGGTGGCCGCTCACGTTATCGCCAGTTCCGCTTTCTGCGCCGCGGTCTACACCTATTGGAGCGGGGGTGCGCCCTGGTACTACGCGAATTCAGTGACGGTGGGGCCGTGGGGGTGGCTGCCCGCGCTGATCGGTCTGGTGGTCTGGTTTACGGTCGCAGTGGCTATTTACGCTTACTGGCGCGGAGGTCTGCTGCAGCGACGGCAGTATCCGTGGAGCGGTGTGAGCCCGGATGCGGTTGGGTATCCAGAAAGAGCCATTACCTGTTCGTCTCGGGGGTGAAGTAGTTTTGGAAGGCCTGTTCTGCCACTTTGACGCCCAGCTTCTCACCTTCAATTACCGAGTGTCGAAAATGTATTCCGGCGTAGACCCTGCCATCCTCCACTTCTTTCCTTAACTGCCTCATGCTGTGCATCTCGCGCACCGTGTTCGTCACGGTGCTGCTCATGATGAACGTGAACTTCTGGTCGCCGAAGTATTGCTGCAGCGAAGTTGAGAAGGCACCCGTGAAGCAACCGTGCGCCGAAGGATACTCGGGGTGCGCGGGCGAATTCCCGAGGGGTGTCCAGTTCGGGTCTGCAACCGTGTCGGAGTTCCCGTCGATGTCCCCGTTGCGAATCGCCGTCACGGGACGCCAAAAGCTGTATTCAAATTTCGCGTTCCAGCACCCGATCAAGGCATCGGCTGAAGTGGTCCAGGCCATTGCGAATAAGCGCGCCGTGTCGCCCTCGTCCAGGCCGCGGGCGCCCGCCAGGTTACGTAAACCTCGGGCAAACTGCACGGCCGTGTTCTCGGTAGTGAAACGACCTATCTCCGTCTGTTGGGGTGTACGGGCAGTGCTGTCGACCGCGCCCATGGCCTTCACCTCATTGAAGTCGTCGGCCCATTCCGAACTCGCCAGATTCGGTGGCGGCCCGGGAAAGAACTGAGAGGCACTGGTCATCGTGAAAGGCACCATTCGGGCCATCCACGGCGTGACCGGCGGAGCAAAAGCCGCAGGAGTCGGCATCCAAACACCCGGCGTCGGCATGGCGGGATAAGTATAGGGCACATTTGCGCCGTGTCCGTCGGTGGAACGCATCGCAATTAGTTGATCGGCCGCCGCGAGGCCTGCGTTCACGCCGTCACCCTTCCCGGCCTCGGGCAACAATCCAAGGGCAGCATTGTACTGAGCTGTCAGTCTGTCTGCCTGATCCGGAAAGTAGTACCGCAGTGTCTGGTAAGCCGCAGTGGCGACTGCCGCATCGACCGATGCGCCCGGCGAATAGAGGAGTCTGGTGCCGAACGGCTTGTAACGGTGCTGAATGGCGTTCACCGCGTCATAGATCGCGAGGTGAACATACGCCACGTACAGCGCCATGCCGTTCGGAACGTTCGCCGGCATGGTTGAGTTGCCGGCCAGCGTTGTGGTGATGGCGATGCGGTTCCAGTCGGTGACGCTGTTTTGCGCGGATGCGAGTCGGGGGAGAATCACCGCGACTGCAGCTATGAGTGTGAGCAGGGTTCGTTTCATTATTCCGCTTCTCCTTTATGCGTTCTGTGCAGATGTTCATGCTAGGGAATGCCTCGGGGGCTTACAACGACCTAAAAGATAGTTCCGTGTTCTTTCGCCGGTGCTGACGGAGGGATACTAGCGATGTGGCGATCCTGTGGCGTCCCGCAACCTGGCCGGATATCGAGTCGACTCTGCCGATCCTGGTCAAACAAAGGGGTGACTCGCTGGTAGGTGCAGAGGCCGCAGAGAAAGGCTGGCGACGCCTGTATGTCGACCCGTTCTCCACCGCGACCGTGATTGAGTCGAGCAGCCCGAGCGGGGAGCACCGCATCGTTGGCTTCGGCGCATCTGCGATCGTCTCGTCTTCATTCGCGGACGCAGAGATCCTTCATCCCCGACCGGACATCAATTCCAGAGTCATCGCGAACATTGTTTGGCGACGGCCTGTACTGGCAACCAGGAGTGAGATTGCGTGCGCGAACGCTCACCGGGGAGTTGACGTGGTGGTTCTTTGCGGCGTGTGGCTGCATGACTTACTCGAGCCTGCCGAGCAGCAAGAGGTGAAGACGTTGCTGGCGACCAGTTTTGTGGAAACGCACGCGGGGTACCGAATTCGACGGATTCTCTGTGAGACCGTGGATAAGCCGAGCCGAGAATTCGTGGACCGATCCATTGTGTACGACTGCATCGGAGACTTCCCTGAGGCAGAACGCGCAATCCACCTGATGACTGCGGTGTCGGCGGGCGCGGTGCCCGGGTCTTTGGGGAACGTTCTGTTCAATTTTCGGGAACCGGTACTCTGCCTGCGGGACTCGGATCAGGAATTGCTGATTGCCGCCGTAAACGGAGCTACAGACGCCGAACTGGCCACCGAACTTGGAGCGAGCATGTCGGCCGTGAAAGGTCGGTGGCGTTCGGTGTTTGCACAGATTGGGAACGTGATGCCCGGTTTGGTGACGGACAGCGGCGGCGATGTGCGAGGTTCACAGAAGCGCCATCTTGTTCTCGCGTATCTGCGGCGTCACCCGGAAGAACTGCGACCTTACGATCAGAAGAGCAAAGGCAGCCAGGATTCAGGCGCCGCGCAGGCGTACTCACGTTCCGAAGAATAGCGTCACACGCGCGGCTCAGCAGGAGGTCGAAGGACGAGGAGCGCGGCCATCCCGGCGCCGGCGACTACATCGTAGGTGCCGCAGAAGCCTGGCCACCATCGCGGGACTCCGGGATTCGAGATCAGGGAGTGGTGGAAGAAGTCGAAGACCCCGTGGCCGGCCAGCATGGCGGCGACGAGCCACAGGTTCTTCCTGAAGCCGATGGTGGCAGCCAGCAGAAAGAGTGCGGCGAACGCCAGTTCCGCCCAGAGTACGCCGGTTCCAGCGCCCATTGCCGCGAACAAGACGTACAAAGAGCCGACAACGATCAGAACGGTGGGGTAGAAGGCACGGCTCCGGTCCAGTCCGACTACGGCTGCGAAGACGGCAACGGCCACGGCCAAGGTCGCGCCGATCCAGTATTCCATCATTTGCCTGCTCCATTATCCGGAGTCATCTTGAGTATGGAGATGATCTCATCCCCTCCGATCTGGGTCTTGCCTACCGAGAAACCCACCAGCAGAAAGCCGCTCCTTGCAGCTTCGTTCAGTTCCTTTTCCATGGTTGAGGTTTTGGTGGTGGCGAGGAGCCGGTACGACGATGTGCGGGGTGGCCGTGCGGCATCACGCTCCATGATGACCACGACTTCCTTGCCGCCGAAAGCCGTTTCGAAGACGGTTTGGTCGAGGTAGTCATAGCCGGCATCGGCCCACTGCTGGAGTTCCTTTTGCATGGTGGAGGTTTTCGAGGTGGCGAGGAGTTTATAGGCGGGGACGGCCTGGTCGGGAGATGCGGAGTATTTGACCATGGCGATGGCGACTTCCTGACCTCCGTTTGCGGTGCGGCCGCCCATGACCTTGCTGAAGCGGTAGCCGTCGGCTGAGGCCTGATTCAGTTCCTTTTCCATGGTTGATGTTCGGGAGGTTGCGAGGATTCGGTAATCCAGTTGGGCGCTCGCGATGTTGGAGAGCGCTCCGGTTGTTACGAGTGCTGCTGCGAGAAGAAGGTTCGATTTTGGTGACATTGGGTTCCTTTTGTTTTTGATTATTGTAGTTCCGCTTGCTTTACTCGCGCGGCTCAGAAAGATTGGGCTTCGACGGGGAAGCCGAGTTGCATCCAGAGTGGGAAGCCTCCCTCGAGAGGCCGAATGGACTTGATACCGGCGCGCTTCAGGCGCATGGCAGCCTGGGCGGCGCTTGAGATTTCGTCGGGGCAGGAGCAGTAGATGATCATTTCGACTTTTGGGGCCGTGGGCAGGAAAGCGTCGAGTTCCTCGTTGCTGAAGGCGAGTGAGCCGGGGATTCTGCCTTCGCGCCACTCGAATGAGGTTCGCAGGTCGATGATCATGATGGGGGCGCCCGACTCCAGACGCCCTTTCAATTCCAGAGGCGTGATGCGCGACATTCGCAGTGATCTGGAGACTCTCTGCTTTTCGATGAACTTGTAGAGGACGAAAGCTGCGGCAGCAACGCCCGCGGCGAGGGCGACCCATCCGCCGAGATGGCTGAGGTAAGCGGCGATGATTTCTGTCTGGCCGCGGAAGCACCACCCGGCGAGGATGAAGACGCCCGCCCACAGGCCGGCCCCGGCGGCATCCATGGCGATGAAGCGCGAGGAGGAGAGGTTGTAGATGCCGGCCATCGGCGGCGCGATGGTGCTTAGGCCGGGGATAAATTTGGCGAACAGCAGCCAGCGGGAGCCGTGTTTGGAGTATGTGGCGTTGGTTCTTCGAACGCAGGAATTCGGCTCGAGGGAGATTTTGCAGAGTAAACGCAGGACTGCCATGCCGCGTGTGCGGCCGAGGTAGTACCAGACGGAGTCACCGATCAGGCAGGCTGCTACGGCGAGCAGCCAGATCAGCAAGGGCTTTAAGCTGCCGAATCCGGCCAGGGCTCCGGCGGCGAGGAGAAGCGGAGCGGCGGGCAGGGGCAGTCCGAGCTGCTCCGCCAGCACGCATGCGAAGACGGCGCTGTAGCCCCAGGTGTTTAGAAGTTCGTTGGTTCCGTTCATGGCCATGAGTTGAAGGTATCCCGAAAGCGCTTCGTCGGGATTGAACGGACACGCTGAAGTGCTTGTACGAATCAGCTACAGT
>JAOAPO010000467.1 GCA_025462945.1 Bryobacterales bacterium | reverse complement strand
GTACTCAAGAAGAAGGTCCAGTCTGGCAGGGTCTTCAGTGTTTGCCGCAGCATCCAGTCGCAGCACCTGTATTCGCCGCTCCCAGCGAGCCAACGCCCGTCGCACAAAGTGGATGGCCAGGCCCGCTGTGGTTTGGTCATTCGGCGAAAACATCAGCTTGTGCAGTTCACACCCGTACTCAGGGCGCATCACTCGCTCGCCGGGGGTGGTTGTGAGGAGAATAAGAATTGCTTGCCGGACCGAACGGCTCTCGTCCACCATATCGATGCTGCCCGTCGGACTGATTTGCAACCCGGCGAATTCGTCCTCAGCATCGAGATCCGGATGAACAAAGCGCCAGGCTCGATATTGGGGAGTGCTCATGCTGTTTCCGAGACAAAGGACTGGCCGGGAGACTTTACTTCGTACAGGACGGTGCCGGGCGGGGTACCGTCCGTGAGGCCCGAGACGGTGTCGAGACAAACACGGCGGCCTCGAATTCTGAGCAAAGACGAGTACCCCTCTTTTACCTTCAACGTCACAGCACACGGCTTCACCACGGCCCCGACCATCGGGCAGCCCGATATAGTGCGGCCCTCAGGATCGTCTTCGACAAGTACCTGCACCCCCTCGATGGTTACGAGTTGCTGGCTGGGCCTGTTGGTGATTCTGCCCATGACGTGGAGGCACCTTAGATCAGCGTTGTTCGTGAGCAGCAACATCATGCCTCTTTGAAGTCGATGGACTTCGCCTGAATAACGATTGGCTGACCCGGTGCTTCCAGCGTCATCCCAACTTTGCAGTGGAGAAATACCTGAGCGGGCGAAAGCTTGAGATAGCTCCCGGTGCTGTCCTCGATGTGGATCTCGTTGCGTCCGTCATCGAGTCGGATTCTCTGTCCGCCAGGGGTAAGAAGGCTGAAGCGACGAACCGAGCCGCCTTCCACGCCGGCATCGGGAGGCGCATGAACACCAAACAGCCCCCCAAGAACCACGCCCTGCGCAGGATCATTGTGCGAAAACAGCACTAGAACCTGGTCGCTGACGTCGGGAATCATAATGAAGCCTTTCTTGCCCCCGGCACCCGGACTCAGCACGCCCATCCAGTCTGTCTCGAGGTCCTGATAGGTAGTGAGCTTCACTTTTACGCGCCCCAGGCCTTCGGGGTCATCCACGCGCGAAACCACTCCCGGAGAGGCAACGGTCCCTTTGGATCGAGCTCGGAAAGTTGGCGGTGTGGTGGATATTTCGGAGAGGTAACCCGTTTGACGTTCGACGGTATGAACGGCTTTAGCCAGCACGAAACGCCCCGAGACGTCCGAGCCGAGGCCAGCTATATCGATCGGAACGCCCGGGCGAAGGCGGGGGTTACCCTCCGCTACTCCCCGGAATGTGACCTCTCCAGCGGCCCGCGCGTCGAGCTCGGCCTGGGCCAGTGCGACTGCGTGGTCTGCATCCTCTGCCCACTCATCAACCAGTGTGCGCTCCCCATTCCCTCCAGGCTCGCTGGGCACCACTTCGTGAGCTATGTCGCGTCCCAATCTGGCATCGAGCGCAAGTCCACGGAAGTCCTCCCACCTCGATGAGTTCCAGCCGGACGCCATAACGGACCGGCAAGCCGTGTTGTCGTTGAGCTCGACGCTGGCTTCCAGCAACGAGTCGCCCAACTTGAGCGGGATGGCAGCACCCGCGCCCTGCAGCGTGAGCAGATGCAGCGTGTCGCCGCGCAAAGCCAGGTATTGCCCGCAGCGCGCGCCGAGTTCGACCAGCAATTCGAGGTCTGATTGCCGGTACTGGAACACCCGGTTCCAGACGGGTGAAGACTCGGTTTGTTCGACGGCGAAGCCGAGGTCTGCCGTTAGTTCTCGCGCGAGGTCGGCCAGGGAAGTTTGTACGTGAACGCGCACTGGTTGCCGCTTACGGAGGCAGTGCAATCGATCGTAGGCGCGGACCCGCAGTTCCCGGGTTGAGTCAGGACCGAACTTGTGTTCCATCGCTGTGATCTGGCCATCGAAAAGTGCCTCTGTCGTGTGGTCAGTGTGTACACGGAGAGCGGCACCTGCGCAGAATCGAAAGCCGTCGAGCGCTTTGGGCGTTCCCCGAAAAACCAGCTCGCAAACCGTGGGACTCGATAGCTCCTGAGCCACGAGGACTCGATCCAGACAACGCATGGTGTCGATTGGCAGTGAACTTCCGTCCACGGTGACGCGAACACCTGGAAGCTCAGTCAGCGCCTTCACGCGGTACCCCGGATGATGGACGGAGGCGGGATACGCAACGTAGTTCCCGGCGGGACGTGGAGGGGATCGTCGATGCCGCCTGGGGCCACGACCCACCGCCACGCGCCCGGATCGCCAAGATAGCGATAAGCCAGTTCGTCGGGGCGCTCGCCAGACACATTGTCCGGCTCATCGTCGGCCGACATCGAACCGCCACCAACAGTTTCATGAACAAGCATGTCTTCAGGAGGAATGAGCAACTGCTCAGGCCCGGGCAAAGGCGGAATTTCGGTGAAGGTGGCAGCAGACTCCGCGCCTGCCAACGGTTCTGCGACCCGAAGGAGCCGCATACGGAGCCAGGAGCGCCGCGGTGCGCCCCCATCGGAGAAGTACTCGAGCCTCTCGGCCACGGAAGCCACAATCCCGGGCACGTTCCAATGCTTCCCCCAAACAAAGCGGACCAGTTGTGGCCGTCCGTAGAGTTCATCTTCCCCGGCGGAGTTTTCCGCGAACGCCCAGAGCGCGCTGGTTAGTTCACGAACGTCTTCGGTTTCCATGGATGACCCGGCAATCGAAGTATCAAAGAGCAGGTCAAGCTGCAGTTCCGTGCTTCCGCCACCCGTAAACAGCAGCGGGTCGTCGCCCAAACCGGATGCAGCCAGCGGTCCGGTGAGCGAATCGCGAGGACGAATGCCGGCTCGCCGACGCAGCGTAACGTTGTCGGGGTTCAGCATGCAACTGATGCGCTCGCCAGTCTCTTCGATCAGGAATGCCGCGCGCTCCATCAGAGTCCTCGTTGCTCGCTGAGCATGCGTTCGCGATCCTGCATCGCCCGAAGATGATGTGTCACTTCTGATGCGGCTTCCGGTACCTCAAGGAGTTCGGGCCAGCCGCCGTCGGTTGCTTCAGTCCATGGCCTGTCTGGGCTCGACGTCGAAGAAGGTCGGTCTCCCGCGACCCATTGGACTGGCCTCGTAACCGGAACACGCGCTTCAGAAGCGACGGGAGGAACGGCTGAAGCGGGAGTCGCGACGGGTCTTTGTGCGGCCAGACCGCCAGAAGCAGCCGACTGCGTGCTTTGAGGCCGAATGCGGAAGGATGGGCGCGCGGTTCGCCCTGCAGTCTGGCTTCTGTAACGCACGGCGACGGGGTCGTCTTTGTCATCCCGGGGCGCATTAAAAACGGACGAGGCATGCTTGACCCGGGGCTGCGCCCGGAACGAAACTCTGCCTGGGGAGTGGGCGTCGGGTGAGCTAAACCGGGGAGCGGAGGTCGACTGGCCTTCAGCAGATTGTTGCCTGCTCACTGCTGGGCCTGGCTGCCTTGAAGCAACCGCTTGCGGCGGGGCTTCGGGAAGGGGCAACGGCCGGACAGGCAAGACACGAACATCTGCAGGTATCTCTGGAGGCCTCGGTCGTTCCGCCTTTGGCGCAGCAAGGTGGCCCGAGTCGCGCCCATCCAGATGGCTTGCAGGCTTCCGGCTTTCCGGGAGCCAGGTCGGCACGCCGTCGCGGGGCTGCGCTGAATGGTTATCGCTCCACCGAGGGTCGAGGAGTTGAGGCGCCTTTCGTCGGACTACTTCGACCCAATGAGCAGGGGGTTGACCCTCGATCGGCTGCTGCCAATGACGCGGGGGCGGGGAAGGCGTGGCCTCCGGAGCCGAACTGGACGGATTCAGGAATATGATTTGCGGTGTTCTCGCTGCCGCTGTCTCCGTGTGCGTTGTCGCCTCCTCTTCGGGTGCGAGAACCCGGGCCAGCAGCCTCAGCTTTCGGGCCAGGAACGCAACCAGAGGCCTGGTCAATTGTCTTGTCCGCATGCTCAGCCCCGATTGAGCGTTTCAAAGCAAAGTACAAGCGTTTCGATCGCTACTTCCTTGCCCATTGCATCCAGTGCGGCGCCACGCCACTCACGGGGCCAGGCGTTCACCAGATCCCACCGGAGAACTTCCTGCGTTCCCTCCGAATTCAGCATCGCTATGGAAACGTGCTTCCGCTCCACGCGGCCTTCCACCGCGCTCATGAACCAGCGCCACAGTTCAGTCGAAGCCGTCAGTCCATAGCGCAGCGAGACGTCGGCGTACTCCACGCGACCGGGTATCTGGTGGACTACCTGCTGCAGTCCGCCCTCGCGGTACTGGATGGTTTGAATTCGGATCGCAATGTTGCTGCACTCGGTGAAGTGAGCCTCCGCAACCCCCTGGATCAGGAGCTTGAAGTTATACGCGCGAAAGGGATCGTTGAAAACGCCCGGCTGGGCTCCTGACTGCGGAGCATCCGGGGCTGTTTCTGCGGCTTCAGGCATTACGCACCTCCTCCGGACTGCACTTCAGTTCCGCCGGCGCGCTGGCCAATCCGGAACACGACGAACTCCGCGGGTTTCACAGGTGCCAGCCCAATCAACGTGACAACCATGCCTGCGTCAATGACCTCCGGTGTATTCGTCTCCTCGTCGCATTTGACAAAGAACGCTTCCGCCGGCGTCTTGCCCATCAACGCGCCGTCTCTCCAGAACAACGTGAGAAAAGCGGTGATATCTCGCCGAATAGACTTCCACAGGGTGGGGTCATTGGGTTCAAAAACGACCCAGCGCGTGCTGTTGCCGATCGACTCCTCCACCTGGTTGAAAAGTCGTCGCACATTGACGTACCGCCATTCGGGATCGCCGGCGACCGTCCGCGCACCCCAGACGAGAACACCCTGCCTGTTGAAGAACCGGATGCAGTTCACGCCGTTGCTGTTGAGTACGCCCTGCTCATCGCGGGTGACTCGGTACGTTACGTTCAGCGCCCCCCGCACCGTCTCGTTGGCCGGTGCCTTGTGAACGCCGCGCGTGGCGTCGGCGCGCGCGTAGACGCCCGCCATGTAACCCGATGGATACGTGTTGATCAGGGTTCCGCTCAGCGCGTCGCGGACCGTAATACAGGGGAAGTAGTAGGCCCCGTAGTTGGAAATGCGTGGCCGCCTTCCATCACCCTCGCCGTTCTGATCCGGAGGCTGGCCAGGGACCGGCACGGAGCCAACTTTAGTCAGCGCCTCAATGGCAGGCACTGTTTCCGGACAGTCGCAGATGGCGAAGCGATCGCCCATCTTTTCGCAGTGCGACAACAGTGCGTCGTGCGATTCCGTATCCCACTTGCCGGGTACCGCTACGATGGCAACCTCATCGACAGTCTCAAGGACGTCCAGCCCCTTTCGTCCACTCGCGTCACCGACGATGGCGCCACCAGCGCCGGTGTTGACGACATAGCAGCGGTGGCCGCCGTTTTCGAAGAAGCCGAACACTGCCTGTGAAAGGTGCGTACTGCGCTGCCCCTCTTTCACGTACTCGCGTTTGAATGCAGACCAGTTGTTTACGGCGAACGCCTCGTTCACGCGCGCGTTCAGTTCCGGCGTCTGGCCAACAAACGCGGCGATGCTGGTTGGAACAGATTCGATGGGCCGCGCGCCGCTCGATACTTCCTCAACGTAAACGCCCGGGCTCAGGTACGTGGGCATCTTCTTTAGTCCTCCAGATTGAAGTAAATGACCAGATCGTGTGCCTGATCCGCACGGCCCGGCGAGGCTGCAACGTCCAATTCCCGCCCCTTCGCACGTACCTTCAGGTTCAGAGCCTCCGGCTGAGCAGGTACCGAAGAGAATCGGAATCGTCCTTTATGGTCGGTGTTGGCGAACAGGCTGAGTGCCGGCAGTTCCACAACGGCCCCCGTCAGCGGGACCTGGCCCGGTCCGACCACAGTTCCTTCCATACTTGTCATCGCTTTGGGCGAAACGACCATTGGCTGCGTCACCATTCGGGCAACCGGCTCAACGCGCGGTTGACGCAGCGGAACTTTAAGAATGAAGGCCGGTCGTGGAGAGATTCCGAAACAGCGCCACAGCGTAAGCGGAACGGGTCCTGCTTCGATTTCGAATTCGCTCAGGTCACTGGCGGAAGAGAAGAGGCTGAAAAGCCAGTCGTGCGCCTCGGTAATTTCATCCGCCCACGCCGTGATGAGGTATCTGAGTGTCATCTGCAGCGGGGGGCGTCTGGCACCTCGCAGCGGTGGATTGCTTGCCAGATCGAGCAGGTAGAGTGCGATGCCTGGCTCCTGGCACTGCCCCTCCGGTTCCTTCAGCGATATGGAAATTCCCGGAAGAGTCCGCCGGGCCCACTCTTGCAGACGGCGATCTATATCCCCAATCACAAGAAGACTTATACCATGTAGTTACTAAATACCCATGACATTAAATACGCTCTTCGTGTTGTCTTTTACATCTGACGCGCGCTCTCGATCCTGAATGTTATGAACCATTTTGGCTAGATGGACTGCGACTCACTTCTGCTCATTAGTCCCGTGACGTGCCGCATTAACGCCCGGACGTGAAGACCGGTACATGGCCTGGGTTTGTAAGACTCAGTTACGTGAAACTTATTTGACCGTGACTTCACTTTCAGGTATAGTCATCTCACAATTGACACCTATTCAGAAGCCTTTGAGTGGTTATGTCCAGGTATTCGGCTCTCATAAGGTGGCGCGTCGCTGCGTTCACCGTCCCGGTGTTGTGCTCAACTCTCTGCCTCGCGGATGAGCCCTCGCTGGTGATCGATAACGGCGGTCACACGTCGGTAATCAGAGGGCTCGCATTCACCAGTGATGGCCGCCGTTTGATCAGCGCCGGTGAGGACAAGGTAATTCGGATCTGGAATGTTCAGACCGGACGCGTGGAGCAGACCATTCGCGGGGAGATAGCCCGCGGGCAGGATGGAAAGATTGTGGCGATCGCCCTGTCGTCGGATGCTCGAATCCTCGCCTCGGCTGGTTATCTCACGGGCCAGGGCCGAACCGATGTTGGCGCCATCCGGCTTCATTCTTTACCGGGCGGCGAGATAACCGATCTTCTAATCGGGTCGGAGAACGTCACACTTTGCCTTGCTTTTTCACCGGACGATCAGCTTCTGGCGTCCGGGAGCGCCGACTTTTCCGTCCGCATCTGGAATGTCACCACCCGGCGTCTGGTGAAGACAATCCCGGATAAGACACGGATCCACACTCTGGCGTTTTCGAAGAACGGCCTGTGGCTCGCCTGGGGCACGCTGGACGGTCGAGTGCACCTTTGGAGCGTCACACAAAACAGGATGTATCGAGAGTTTTCGCCCTCCCCCGAACCGATCGTTTCTGTTACTTTCTCGCCCGACAGCCGGTATCTCGTTGCAGCCGATCAGGCCGCCACGGTACGCAGTTGGGACGCGGTCACGGGCGCCGTCGCAGGCAGCTTTTCGGGCGGGGAGGCGTCTGCGTCCGACCCCGCCAATCTCTCGTTCACTCCCGATGGACGAGCCTTGCTGGTCACCTCGCAGCGCGACCTGCGTTCACTGGCAAGACTCATCAACTTTCCTTCCGGAACGCCGCGTGTCGACTTCACGGCACACACGCGGGCCGTTCGAGCGACCGCGATCTCGAGAGATGGACGAATCGCCGCGACCGCGGGCGGCGACAGGAATGAGATCCTCCTCTGGAACACCTCCGATGGCGCACTCCTCAGGACTTTGTCAGGCGCCGGTACCACCGTGTGGAGCACCGCCTTCTCGTCGGATGGACGGTCTGTCGCATTCGGTCAGACGCGGGGCTCCGCGCCCGTGGCAAACAACCGAGGTCCCCTTGAACACGTCATCCAGCTATCTGCGCAGACACCCCAGGGCGGGGCCGAACGCTATCACATTACGGTCGCTTCGTTGTCTGCCGCTTTTACGCCCTACCCCTCTATCCAGCGGCTCGGCGCCGTCCAGATCTCCACGGATCGCACTGCCGTCGTGCTCCGCGTTCAAAAAGCAAACGGCAGGAGTACCGACATAGCCCTCAATCCGACTTCCGGGTACAGGCACCTGAGCTACACGCTGACAACCGACGGTAAATCTGTGATCA
>JAOAPO010000400.1 GCA_025462945.1 Bryobacterales bacterium | reverse complement strand
TCGATTCGACTGGGCGGGCCAGATTCCGAGCCTGGAATACAAGGGCCACACGTACTTCGGCAACTGGAACGAGCGGCCGTACAGCCCCACGCTTCATGACGCGATCATGGGTCCGGTAGAGGAGTTTTCGGGCGATCTGGCGGTGGGTTATGAAGCCGCGCCCGTGGGTGGAACTTTCCTGAAGATTGGCGTGGGCTTGCTGCGGAAGCCGCAGGAGGCCAAATACGACCACTTCAAGGCTTACGAATTGGTGGACCCGGGCAAGTGGACGACGAAGACCTCGCCCGATTCGGTCACCTTCACTCATGTGGTTCATGACAAGGTGTCGGGCTATGCATACGAGTACCAGAAGGTGGTGCGGCTGGCGAAGGGTAAACCAACGCTCGAGATTGAGCACCGGCTGAAGAACACCGGCAAAAACACGATCCAGACGGACGTCTACGAGCACAACTTCTACATGCTGGATAAGCAGCCGACCGGTCCTGATATCGTCGTGCGGTTTCCCTTCGAGGTGAAGGCGGCGAAGCCGTGGCAGCAAGGTCTGGCCGAAACACGCGGCAAGGAAGTTGTCTACCTGAAGGAACTGGGACCGCGGCAGACGGCTTCGAATGACCTGACCGGGTATACGGTGGATCCGAAAGACTACGACATCACGGTGGAGAACAAAAGCACTGGGGTGGGCGTCCGTCAGACCGGTGATCGGCCAATTTCGCGCATCAACTACTGGTCCATTCGCACGACTGTCTGCCCGGAAGCTTACGTCGCTATGAGCATTCTGCCAGGTAAGGATTTCACGTGGAAGATCAAGTGGGACTTCTACGCCCCGAAGTAGCTGACGCAGATTGCTTCTTTCGGGGTTCTTTGCCCGGCAGCGCCGCGGGGTTCTCCTGGACCTTCTCGCGAAACTGACCTTGCATCCCGGAACCTAGCGCGACGACGCGTTCTCCGAATTTATCGCGCATCTTGTCGGCGGCTTCGAGGGCCTGCCGCCAGCGCTCGTCGCGCTCCCCATCGATCAGCCCGAGCTGGCCGTCTTCGTAGTCGAAGCCCGAGGCGTGAATGCCGATGAGGCGGATGTGGCGATGGCTTTCCCAGTTGGCCCGCAGCAGGCGGCGGGAAGCTTCGATCAGGCCGATGTCGAGCGCGGTCGGCGCGGGCAGGCTTTGGGCTCGCGTGATGGTGGTGAAGTCAGAATAACGCAGCTTCAACTGGATGGTGCGCGCCTTGAGCCCGTGCTCACGCAGACGTCGCGCCACCTTCTCGGCGAGGTGCGTGAGCGTAGCTTCGAGTTGCTCCTGAGTTCTTGTGTCCTCGTTGAAGGTGTGTTCGTGGCTGATGGATTTGGGTCCGCCGCGGGCTCCGATTTCAGCGTCGAACCAGCCACCGGCGTCAAACCCCTGCGACTTGCCCGCGAGCGCAAGGCCCCACTTGCCGAAGCGGGCCTCGAGAACCTTGTTGTCCAGGGCTGCGAGGTCGCCAATGCGGCGAATGCCGAGGGAGTGGAGATTGCGCTCCATGACTTTGCCAACGCCCGGGATCTTGCGGACTTCGAGAGGCGCGAGATAACGGGCTTCGGTTCCCGGCAGGATCCAGATGATGCCGTTGCGCTTGGCCTGATCGGAACCGATCTTCGCGACGAGTTTCGAACTGGCAATGCCGATGGAGCAGTGGAGACTGGTGGCGCTTGCGATGGCTTCATGAAGCAGGTGTGCCGCCTTGAGGGGCGGTCCGTGGAGGCGCTCAGTACCGGACATGTCGAGGTAAGCCTCGTCAATCGAGGCCATTTCGACCAATGGGGAGAAGTTATTCAGGACGTCGAACACGCGCCCCGAGTATTCGCGGTAGCGCTCCGGGTGGCCTTCCACGAAAATTGCCTGGGGGCAGTGCTGGTAGGCGGTCCGGAGAGGCATGGCCGAATGGACGCCGAACTTGCGTGCTTCGTAAGAGGCGGCTGAAACAACGCCGCGCTCGTCGGACTTTCCGCCCACCACGACGGGCTTGCCCTTCAGCGAAGGGTCGAAGATCTCCTCTACTGAGACAAAGAACGCGTCCATGTCGAGGTGAAAGACAGTCCGCATCACCAACGATGGTAGCGGACTATTTGGCTTTCAGCAGGGACTGAATCACGGCTTCGAACTGCTGCCGGGTGGCGGCGCCGAGGTGGATGGCAGCAATCTTCTGGTTACGGTCCACAAAGAAGGCCACGGGCAGGTTGTCGACTTCGCCGTAGAGTTCGCCGACCCGTTTGGTCCCCATCAGGATGGGGTACTTGACGGCCGTTTCTTTCACGAAGGGCTTGACGACATCCCAACCCTCGTCATCCATGGAGATCCCGAGGACCCCGACGCCCTGTGGTTTGTACTTCTCTGCAATTTCGTTCATCCAGGGTATGGCGGCTTTACAGGGCAGACACCAGGTTGCCCAAAAGTCGATCAGAACGATTCTTCCCTTGTAGTCAGAAAGCCTGACGGACTGACCTTCGGCGTTCTTCAGCTCGAAAGGCGGCGCGGCTTTGCGGTCGGCTGGTTTCTTCAGGCTGACCGCGAACGCCGGCGTCAGCGTGAGAGCAAGCAGAACGGCGGCGGTGGCACGGAGCGAGAATTTACCGAAAGTCATCAAGATTTCTTCGAGTCCCAGAGTAACAATATAGCCGGCGAGCGACGAATCGGCGGGCGAATGCCGACTGTCAGCCGGCAAGGCCGGGAATGCCGCCGGCAGTCTTCGCGGAGCGGACGGCCCGGAGCACAGCCTCGGCGAGAGCTTCGGCGGCGGCGGTGCCAATCGCGTTGACGCTGGCTTTCCCTGCGCCTCGGGCGATCGCAAAGGTGATGTCTCCGTCTGACATCGTATTTACGGGTGAGATGGTCCTGCCGACGCCGAGGCTGGCCATGGCGGCGACCTTGTTGATCTGAACCTTATCGAGTGCGGCGTTGGTGGCGATGATAGCCAGCGTCGTATTGCCTCGAAACGGGCGGCCTTCCGGAACTCCGTGGCGCAGCACCGTCGCGGAACCGACGAACTCGCGGCTTTCGGGTGACTTCCGGGCTCCCGCAACTACTTTGCCAGTGGCAGGATCAATGACATCGCCCAAAGCATTGACAGCCACCATGGCTGCCACGATCACTCCGTTGCCGAGCGTGAGTGAAAAGGTGCCGATTCCGCTCTTCATCGCCTGCCGCATTCCCAGGATCTTGCCCACAGTGGCTCCCGTGCCTGCGCCAACGTTGCCTTCAGCGACAGCCGCGTCTGTTGCAGCGAGAACAGCTTTCTCTCCCATAGCCAGCCCGGGACGTACATCGGCGCGACCAATTCCGAGGTCAAAAAGGATAGCGCCGGGCACAATGGGTACCCTGGCGACACCTGTCTGGAACCCAATTCCCTGCTTTTCGAGGATTCGACGAACTCCGGACGCCGCTTCCAGGCCGAAGGCGCTGCCGCCGGCGAGAACGATGGCGTCGACATTGGCTGCGACGTGGCCGGGATCGAGCGTTTCCAGTTCGCAAGACCCTGTGGCTGAACCTCTTACGTCTACGCCACCG
>JAOAPO010000376.1 GCA_025462945.1 Bryobacterales bacterium | reverse complement strand
AGGAACCGGCTGCAAAGCATGGGCGTCAGCGACAGCGAGATCACACCGGAAATCATGACTGCAATGGCAATCGTGATGGAAAATTCCCGCAACAGCCGCCCGATAATCCCTTCCAAAAAGAGCACCGGGATGAAGACCGCTGTCAGCGAAATCGTCATCGAGATGATCGTAAAGCCAACCTCCCGTGCGCCTTCGTAAGCCGCCTGCATCCGCGTCTTGCCCATCTCCATATGCCGGACAATGTTCTCCAGCATCACAATTGCGTCGTCCACAACGAAGCCGACGGAGAGCGTCATGGCCATCATCGACAGCGTGTCGATGGTGAAACCCAGCAGCTTCATCGCTCCGAACGTTCCCAGCAAGGAAAGCGGCACCGCCAGACTCGGGATGACCGTCGCGGAGAAGTTCCGCAGGAAGAAGAAGATCACGAGGATCACCAGCCCAATGGTGAGCAACAGGGTAAACTTCACGTCGTCGATTGATTGTCGAATGTTCTGCGAAGCGTCGGATTCGATCTCCAGCGAAATTCCCGCCGGCATATTCGCGCGGAGGCTGGGCAGCAGCGCCTTCACGCCGTCCACCACTTCCACCGTGTTCGATCCCGGTTGCTTCTGCACCGCCACCATCATGGAGGGCTCGCCGTTCACCCAGAAGATGCTCTTGTCGCTCGTGACGCTGTCCACCACCTCGGCCACATCGCCCAGCCGGACCGGATTGCCGTTTCGATACGAAATAATCATGGGGCGGAACTGACTCGCGGTGCTCACCTGACTGTTCGCCTGCACCGTATATGCCTTCGTGTAGCCGTACAGCGAACCCGCGGGAAGGTTCACGTTCTGCTGCCCGAGCGCGATTCGCAGGTCTTCCAAACCCACTTGGCGCGACGCCAGTTTGTCCGGGTCCGCCTGCACGCGCACGGCGTACTTTTTGGAACCGTAAATCTGCACCTGCGCCACCCCGGTCACCATCGAGATGCGTCGGCCGACCAGCGCCTCGGCGTACTCGTTCAGGGCAGCCATCGTCATCGTCTTCGATTTGATCCCCATGAACAGCACCGGCCGCGAGGCCGGATTGACCTTCTGGTACGAGGGCGGTGCCGGCATGTTCGTGGGCAGACTGCGACCGGCGCGTGAGATCGCCGCCTGCACGTCCTGCGCGGCAGCATCAATGGGCCTGCTCAGGTCGAACTGCAGAGTGATGCTCGTGCTTCCCAGCGTGCTGCTGGAAGACATGCTTTCAATGCCGGCAATGTTAGAAAAGGCCTTTTCGAGCGGCGTGGCCACAGACGACGCCATAATGTCCGGGTTCGCGCCGGGCAGCGCGGCCGAGACCTGAATGCTGGGGTACTCTACGGTCGGCAGATCGCTCACCGGCAGCGTGAAGTAGCTGAGTGCGCCGAACCCCAGGATGCCCGCCATGAACAGCGTCGTGGTGACAGCGCGTTTGATGAAAAAATCAGTGATCGCCATGTGGTTCTAGCTCGTCGGCTGCGCGGAGGTCAGCAGCCGCACCTTTGCGTTCGGGCTCAGCCTCATCTGCCCCTCGGAAACGACCTTCTCGCCTGCCTTAAGTCCGCTGCCGATCACGGCCTTTTCAGGCTGACCAGCGGGCGCGTAGAGCCGCATCACGGTGACGTCTCGCATGGCCACGGTCGAGTCGGTCGCGTTGTAAATCCAGACATACTTGCCCGACGGACCGGTCTGCAGCGCTTGCGAAGAGATCAGAATTCGCCCCTGTTCCACAGACAGCCGCGCCCGAACATTCACGAACTGACCCGGCCACAACAGCCGATCGGCGTTAGAGAACGTTGCTTTCAACCGAATCGTGCCGGTCGAAGTATCCACGGTATTATCGATGAATTGCAGGGTGCCGTTACTCGTCCTGCCATCCGAGGTTGTCGCTGCGATTTGCAGCGGCTTCGAACTGTTGAAGCGCCGAATCTGCGGCAATAGATTTTCGGGCACCGGGAACGACACGTACACAGGCGCAACCTGCAGCAGCGTGACCAGTGTGTTGTCGTTCTCTTTCGCCAGACTTCCCTGCTTAATGGCGATGCTGCCCGCCCTGCCTGAAATCGGCGCGTACACCTTGCTGTAGTCCAGTTGCAGCTTCGTCTGCTGCAGCCGCGCCTGGTTAGCCCGAGCAGCGGCCCTCGCCGATTCCAGCCCCGCGCGATCAGCGTCCACGGTCGCCTTCGCCGCATCCGCATTCGCCTGGGCCTGCCCGGCCTGTTCCTTCGCCAATATCCCCTCTTTCAGCAAACCGGCGCTGCGGCTGGCAATTGTCTCCAGATTTTTCCAGGTAGCCTCGTCGCGGATGATGGTCGCCTCGGCCTGCCGTTCATTTGCTATGTCGCGCGCGATATTTGCTTCAATCTCGGCGATCTGCCGGTTTATCGGTTCCGGATCCAGTTCGAACAACAACGCGCCCTGCTTCACGTCCTGACCTTCGCTGAAGTGAACCTTCACCACCGGCGCGGTAATCCGGGCTTTCACCTCGACCGTCGAGATCGCCTCCACATTGCCGATGGCCGCAATCTCCAGCGGTACGTCTGCAATCTCGGGGGAAATCACGCGAACGGCCTCGGGTGCCTGCGCCCCTGCGACTGGTGTTGCAGCCTCGCGAGAGCAGGAACTCAACATCGCCGCCGCAGTCACGGCGAGCAGCATTTGTAATGGAAGTGAAAGACGTGTAGGCAAGGGGATAAGGAGAAGACGTTCGGCTCAGAGTAAGGTAACTGACCGGAGCGAAAGACCTGCACCCCCACAGCTACAATCACTATTATGAAGCCAGCCGCTATGTTCCTGCTGGCAGCTCTCCCCGTCGCAGCGCTTGCCCAGCTTGTTTCCGATTCTTTTCAGGTACCCGTCAGCTATACCGGTGCCGACTATAAGCTCGTCCCACTCGGCCCCGCCGTCGCTGAACTGGACTACAAAGCTTACATGAGCTCTATCGACCTTATCCGCAAGACGCAGGGCGGAAACTGGCCGCGTCCGGGCCTCAAAATTAACGATCAGGCCAAAGATATGGCGGGCGAAAAATCCCAATGGGACGGCCGCAAGTCGTTTCCGTTCGCCATCCTGACACCCGACGGGACGAAAGAACTGGGCTGTTTCTACCTCCGCCCCAGTCAGAAGGTAGGCTACGACGTAGTGGCCACGTTCTGGGTCACACAGGAGGCCTTCGACAAAGGTTTCGAAGACCCGTTCCAGACAGATATGAAAGCCTGGCTCGCGAAATCGTGGCCGTTCAAGACCACCGCCTGGCGGGGCAGGGAAATCACCGCCGAAGCCTGGCGCGCACTACCGAACAAAACGGCCCCAGCCCAATAGGCACCTCTTCAACCTAACGGCTCCGTTCCGGGCGCTCTTAAACGCTCAGAACAGGGCACGGCGACTGGCGCACGATCTCGTACGCCTGCGCCCGCAGACGCCCCAGCGCCGTGGCGTTCGAACCGCGACCGATGATCACCACGTCAGCGCTGGTTCTGAGGGCGGTCGCGACAACGACATCGTGTGGCGTTCCCGCGTCCACAATCGATGTGGCATCAAGTCCGGCCTCGCTGATCGATTGCTGCAACCGGTGCCCCGAAGTCTTATCCGCGTTCGCATGCACCACGCTTACTTTGGCGCCGAATTCTTTGG
>JAOAPO010000367.1 GCA_025462945.1 Bryobacterales bacterium | reverse complement strand
GCGACTCCAGCGCCGCACAGCTACAGCGCCTCCAGCTACGGCGGGTCCAGACGCGTCGCCACACTCATGTTGAGCCTTCGGGTAAACAGACGAACGGCGACGGGACCCTGTCTTACGTTCCGACCGTCAGCGGCCCGACAACTTTCGCAGAACTGCGTCCGGTACGTCCATAGCGTCCAACTACTCCGTGCAGGTCGCGCCGCCGGAGATACTGCTGGCGAACGTCAGGTCCGATCACCGCTTCGCCGATGCTGGTATTCGGATCGTTTGTTGATCTCCTGGTGATGTTTAGACCGCACGGATCCAGGGTCGGCCAGCGTCGCGACCTTCAGGCGAGTCACATCGCGTCGTGATATGCAGCGCTCAGCACACGCCACGTAAGGATGTGATAGTCACCCCCATCGGCAGCGGGGATGGTATCGACAGTAGCGCCTGCTTCGTCAGGAGAAGAGGCGGTGCCGGATGCCTCGACAATTCCCTTGAGATCAGCGCCGTCGGTGGCATAGAGGAAACGGCGCGAATTGCGGGCGGTGTTGATGTTTATCACTCGCACGACCGCGCTATCCGCCGCCGCATACCGAAGGGCGTAGCCATGATCCGCCATGCGAAGGCAGTGGCTCTTCGTGAGCGGCAGGTATTTCAGGGCACCGGGAGTGTCCAGGCCAACCGCCTGGCCAGGGGACGCCCTGGGAGGCACGATTGCGAAAGGATTGTCTGAAAGGATGAACGCGCAGTCTTCTCCGGCAACCATGATCGTCCAGTCGAGGTCAATCAGAAGTGCAGCCATTTTGGGAGAAATGTCGACCATGGCCCCGAGCGCCATTTTCGGGTTTACCTTCAGGCGCACTTTGCCGCTCTGCCATGCTTCGACCATCGCCTCTGCGCTAACTTCAGATGGCTTGCCGGTGTGGGCTTCCATAGACTTCAAACCTTCAGCGACCTGAGCAGGGTCAGCGAAGATTCTGTCGCTCATCCGTTCCAGCGAGGCTGTTGCAGTCCGAGTAGCGCTCGCTTGGAACTCAGGAACCCTCGATCTCTGAAAGGCTGCAAACATTGCGACTGCGCCCCTGTCATCGTACGTCAACGGTTGACGCTCAGCGAGTTTAGGGAAAACCGGAAGTATGCTGTCATCGACGACCTGAAGCAGACTCTTCTCGATCAGCCGGTTCTTCTCACCCGTGGAATCTGTGAACGTGTAGAGGTCGGCTTCAGCGCCGATCACTTTTGGGGGCAGGGAGTTGTACCTTCCGGTCTGACGGTCATAGACGGTTAGCGTGCCGTCGCGGCGGGTAAATTGCCGAAGGTACGATCTCGGCAGGAAGTGATTTATACGATACTCAGCGGGAGGTAAGGTTGATTTTATCTCCGCTAAACGCCCCGGTCTGGCCGCCAGTGCTTACACTGACCACGGCTAACCGGGTTTAACCGTCCGGTGTGGACGCCGGAGGGCTGTGGGAACGATTGCGGGTTCTATATAGGCGCGGGTGTCGGGCTTGGAAACCAAAGGTGAGTCGGACGCTGGGCTCCTACGCTTGTGCCCCCGGATGTCCGCTTGCCGCCTGGCCAGATCAGTCCTGGACCACCATCCCGCCCCGGCGGGCCCAGCGACTCCGATGGCGTGAACTAGCCCGGACGCAGTGGACGATGTTTAGCGTGCTTGCACGTCAGGTCGCGCCGCCGAACATGCTGCCCCTCCTGGCGAGCGTCACTCCAGACAAGTTGCCGGAAGATGCGACTGGACGCAGACCCGCTACGCTAGAGCGAGCCCCAGACACCTCGCGACGCCGACGTTGACCTTTTCTCCTACGCGGTAGACGGGCGGAGCGCCGACGGGGCGCGCCGCGTACGGCCTGACGGTCAGCGCCCGACAACCTTCGCAGAACAGCGTCCGCAGCGTCCATACCGTCCAACCACACCTGGCAGGTCGCGCCGCCGCAGATGCCACTGCTGGCGGGCATCAAGGTCGCGACAAGCCGGGCGGGGTAGCGACTGGACTGCAAAAACGTGGTGCCAGCGGCCTCGGATGCCTGAAAGCCCACGTTAGTTGAGTTGCTTGTATTCTGACGGCATGGCTGGACCTACGGCAGGCGTATTGCTCAAAAGACGGCTCGATCCGGGGCAGAGAGAAGAACTTTGGGATTGGATCACCTCCCTCGCGGGGCAGTCGCCTGTCACTCAGTTTATCGCCGAGATTGAGTGCTGGCGTTTCCACCTCCCCTCGCTGCCCGCGCAACAGGCTGCTGGTCGGAGCGACAGCCTGTGGCCGATGTGCCTGGAGTTCTACAACACGGATTTCGCAACGGAGTTGGTCGGCGGCAGTTACTGGTCGCCTGAGGAGCGGCAGCAAGTCGCTGCCGTGTTGGGGTGGATTCCCGCAGAGGAGATAGGAGTCTCGGCGAACTCCAAGGGTAGAGCCAGCCATTTTCTCCTGGCGTGGATGTGTGCCGAAATTTCCAGCCGCTATGGTGGTCTCGTTGACGTTGGTGGGGAAATTCCGTTTGTTGCCTCGGAGAATCCGTCCGGTACTGCGCCCGCGCGTGGGTTTGTCGCCGCAGTGCCCTATGTGACCGCGTCCGGGGTGACGGCTCACACGCACATTGTGGATTCTGAGTTTTTGAGGGATTGGCAGCAGCGCCCGAATTTTTACATGATCAAGTGATCTGGTTCGCGCCTCGGTTTGTGCCAGGCCATATCAGTCCTGACCACGATTGCACCGGCGGGTTCGCCAGCGAGTCCGATGCGGTGAACATCCGGTGGACGCAGTGGACGATCTGGACGATGTCTTAGCAAGCGAGCAGGTCAGCGACGCAGCGCTCAGAACGGTGCCGAGCCCGGTACCCGGACCCCTCGTCGGGTGTGCCCGACAAGCTTCGCAGAACTGCGTCCACTGCGGCGTGAGCTGCAACCTTCGCAGAACCGCGTCTGCAGCGTCCATACCGTCCAACTACACCGAGCACGTAGCAGCCGCCTGAGCCCGCTGGCGGGCTTCAGGTTCCGACAACCTGCACGTGGAGTGGCGCGCCACAACCCGCGTAACCAGGAGTCCCTGGTCGGGCGGCGCGATAACCTTCACAGAACAGGCGTTCCACGGCGGGCAGGTCGCGCCGCCGGACATCCCTTGCCATGAACGTTGGATGCCGTGCAGGCCCAGTGTGGACGCAGTGGACGCAGTGGACGGTGTCTTGGGCGGCGACGCATCGCCGCACCCAGATGCACCCGCTGAACTGGAGTCGCTCACGGAGCGTGACCTGGCAACCTTCGCAAAAACAGCGTCCGCATCGTCCACTGCGTCCGCCCGGCGTCCCAGATGCGGTCGGTTCGAACCTGAGGAAGTCGGGGCTGGACGCGATAAGCCGCTTCGCTACAGCGCCCTGACACCCGTCGGCTTGACGGGATTGGGCATCCAGTCCGAGGTGACCGGAGCAATACCTACGAGCGTATGGAAAGGCACTAATACCAACCGGCTTTGGTATACTCCTGGCCGAGGTACCGCCACAATGCGCCGTCTAGCTTACGTACTCACTGGTTTGTTGTTCGTTGTGGCGGCCTATGCTGCGCCGCCCAGTTCTTGTGCTGACGTGCAGAACGCCTTCGACGCCGTCAACGCCAATCAGGGCGCATTGTCCCAGTACTCGTGGACGAGTCTTCAGACGCTATTCGGTCCCCCTCTAACCGTTGAAGAAGATAAGCCCTATAAGGGCGTAATGCAGGTTTCGTACGCCTACCCCGGCGGTTGCAGTGCGTCCTTTATCATCGACGGCCAAGGCAAGGTGGGTAGCAAAAGCATCAAGCTGACAGCGTCTGCTATCGCGCCTCAACTTGCTTCAGCTTCACCCGCTACACGATTGTCGCCGGGTACCACTGACTTTGCGCCCTACGTCGCATCTCTTCAGGTAACCGCGCAGCAGTTACAGATGCAGATAGACCGGCTTCAGGCAGCTATTGGCCGACTGGAGAAGCTGCCGTCAGCAGGAACTTCTCAAGCGGAAACGCCGAAAGCTGTCTGGACGGCGGTTCCCCTTCCATCTAGCGCCAACGTAGCACCTGCCGCGCCATCAGTTTCTCTGACCTCGCCCCAGGCTATCACCGCAACGACTCCGAGTGTGGGCTGCGCCGAGAACGGTAGCTGCTATGGCGACATCAGTGCGGCCACCGGCAAGCCGAAGACAGTACAGGTGAACGGCTACTACCGAAAAGACGGCACCTACGTTCGTGGGCACGTCCGCAGCAAATAGCTTCTGAATGCCCGTATCAATGCGTTTGTCTCGAAGTGAATCGTTGCCGCTCACTCTGCGTTGTGTCGGACTGACCGCCGCCGAGCTCTCGTGCCTCTTTAAGGACGTCAAACGCGAGCTCCGCGACAAGGCGGCTTTTAAGAACCCGTCGCCAATTGTTTTCGATACTAAGGCTGTGCATGAACTGCTCGTCTGGGTACCGTGGGCAGCGATAGGCACAGCGGCGGGAAAGCGGGCCATCGAGAAGTCTTGAGAAGACTCGGGCGGTGCTCACAGGCCTCATTGAGAAAAGGCTCCGGGAAAGTGGTGTGCCATCGATCTCGATCGCACTCGTTCGTGGGGATGCGATCGTCTGGAAAGCGGCATTCGGCTACTCGAACGTCCGCACCAGGACGCTGGCAACTCCGGACACACTCTACAACGCCGCCTCGACTTTCAAGCCAGTCACGGCGACCGCCCTGATGCAGTTGGCCGAGCAGGGCAAGTTCAAACTTGACGATCCGGTGAATCGCTACCTGGGCGAGCACCCAATTCGAGATCGGATCCAGAGCGAGAAGCCGGTGAACTTTATCCATATCCTTTCCCATTGGTCGGGTTTGACGTCGTGGCCCGGCCGGGGGGAAGCCACGATGAAGCCGGTCTGGGGTCGCGAACTTCCCAATACTCTGGAACAGGTGGCCTCTGAACTCTACTCCATTCGTGCCCCGGAAACCACATTCGAATACAACAACTATGGTTATGGATTGGCTGGTTTGCTGCTGGAGCGAATCTCGGGTATCAAATACGAGCAATATGTGTGTGACCACGTTTTGAAACCGCTCGGTGTCAAGACGCCGCACCCAGTTTTCCCTACCCCCGACATGGTTGAAATGATGGCGTTACCTTACGATGTTGCAGGAAAAGGAACGCCGCCACGGCCGGCTCCACAGGTGCTCACGGACGTCTATCCGGCCGGTGGCACCGCGTACCTGACTGCGGAGGACATGGCGCGGTTTCTCGGCGCCCATGTGAGTGGCGGCGTCTTCCAGGGACAGAGAATCCTCCAGGCCAACTCGGTCAAACAAATGCAGGAGCCTCGTTTCGGGGGCAACTATGGGCTCGGTCTTCGGGTGAGGAAGACTGCCCAGGGGAGCACTCTGATTCGTCACACGGGCAGAATGCCGGGCATGAGTTCGATGATGATGGGCGATGTCGATGCTCACGTCGGTGTTTACTACGTGACGAACGCGACTGACGATCCATTCTCGGAGGTCGCGGATGCGGCCATCGTGCTGCTGCGTGGCGAACCGTACCCGCCCGCCGAACGCCAGGCGATCCAAGTCGACTCGACCGTGTTGGATCGCTACGTTGGGACCTATGAAATGGGCAACGATGTCTTTGCCATCACTCGCGAAGGGACCGCTCTTTTCCTGCAAAAAAACAAGAACCCGAAGAAGGGGGAACTCCTGGCCGAGACTCCAACAATGTTCTTTCTCCGGGGTGATCCATCGACCGTTAGCTTTGAGGCGGATCCTGTCGGCGTAGTAGACCGGATGGTTGTTACTCCATCCGATTGGCTGATCTCAGTGGCCAAGCGCCGCAAATAGCGGCACATCGGGCCATACAGTCCTGTTTTGGCTGGCTACCCGTACGGCGGCGAGGCTCAGTTGGCGAGGACAGACCTGTCAAACAATCAGGACGAGTCGCTCATCCCTTGTCGCGTAGCGTTTACCGTCCGCTTGGAGAACGGTCTTCTGTGCCTAATCCAGGTGACGGTTTGTCGCTATCCGGAGATTGGGAACGAAGAACGGCGTTACCAGTGGATGACCAACACATCGGCCTTGACTATGGCCGGGCTCTCAACGGACTAGAAGCGGACACATCGTTCTGAACGCGGCCAAATGTCAGGAACGGGCCTTACGCGTCAAGTTGAATTCCGCGGCCCCAAGTTCCCGTTGGCCCGTCATCCAGTTGCTATTCAGATGGGCAGATACGAGCTGGCTGCACAGGTGGGCAATGTACTCGCGGATGTCTTCGGGACCGAGTTGGTCTGTTGAGAACACAAGCAGAGGGTGCCCCAGTAGTGGGGGGGACATCCGACCCACCGGTGAGTTTCAGTCACAGTCCGACGGTCCAGGTCAGCCTTGACAACAGATCACATTCGCCAGTGGGGCGGATTGTAGAGAGCCACTTGCCTCGAGCAGTGTTCCCTTGGTTTGGTGCCAGTCTAAAGAGTCTCTGACACCTCACCGGATATGTCGATAGTAATGCAATATACTTTCCAAACCTCCGCTATTGACTACAAAGAACTTATCCGCCACTTGTGATGTACGGATACGCAACTATTGCACTCCACCGCGCTAATCCTGCGCACTCCCGGTGCTTAGCAGACCGTCTGGCAGAAATAGTCGTATCATGAATCACTGTCGTGCCTCGGGACGGCGCTTGCTTCGCAACGCTGTCGTGGTGAGGGTCGGGGAGAGGTCCAGCCGTTCCCGGCCCCTCCGCTGGCCAGATCTACTTGGCAGCGTCGTTCGCTCATTTCGGTTTCACGCACGTTTCGCCTTTTTTGCAACTGGAACGGATCGAGGGCCGCGAGGAAGTAGTTTCCGAGCGCGAACGCCGACAGCGGCTCAGCGAGAAACTGGAGAAAACCCGACTGCTCGCCGACGCTCGGAGAGTGCGTCACGACCGCGCCCTGACGTGCGCCATCGGGCCCTCCAAGACCCGCCGGCCCATTCATCTCGCTCTCGGAGAGCTGCGCATCGAGTTCTTTTGGTGCCCTCGATTTACTGCGGCAGCTTTACGATCTCTCGCAGACCCTCACCGTATGCAATCGTGGACCAGCCGAAGATTGGGAACGAAATACGGCGATACCGGAAACTGGCCAATGAGGCTTGCTCCGGTCGGAATTGTCTACGGCAGAGAAACGTCGTGCACAGAAGCGTCACCCCGTGCCATCACGAGGTCGCTAAACAGGTT
>JAOAPO010000344.1 GCA_025462945.1 Bryobacterales bacterium | reverse complement strand
ATACTCGTCCAGCTTGCGGCGATCGGCGGGTCCAACTTCGCCCATCAGTTTCCTGCTGCGTTCGCCGACGACATCGAGAATGCTGGTGCGGAGCAGGTTGCGACGAGCGCGGGTGGCTTCGTCGACCTTCAGATTGTCCGTGCCGAAGAGGCGTTCGAAGACGACGCGGGGGTTGGTCTCGGGCGGCATGGGCAGGGTGGGGGTGCGCCACGAAATGCTGTTGGTGTAGGCGCAACTGAAGCCGCTGTCGCAGTTGCCGACGGTGCGAGAGTCTTCGCAGCCGAGTTCGAGAGACGTCAGACGCGTCTTCATCGCGGCAGCGACGATCTGGTCGGCGGAGGTGCCAGCCTTGATGTCGGCTCCGGTGGTTTTGCGGCAGTGGACGCCGGTCAGGTAAGCGGCTCCGGCCCGGGCGTGGTCGCCGCCGCCGTCGCCGAGGGCGTTGCCCTGATGGACGTCGAGGTTGGTCAGGACGAGCAGGTCGTCCTTAAACTTCTGGAGGGGCTTGAGGGTGCGGCTGAGTTCGAAGTTCGCGCCTTCGCCGGTAGGCCGCCACGCGGCGTAGTTGACGCCGTTCGGGATGTAGGTGAACGCGAGGCGTGTGGGTGCCGCCATCGCGGCGTTGGTGGCCGGCGCGGCGGACAGGGCCGGCACCATCGCGTCGAGCATCGGCAGCGCCAGGGCTGTTCCGAAACCCTGCAGCAAGGTTCTGCGGGAGAGATGTTTACCTGTGACGATCATTTGCCGGCTCCTGTGGTGGTCTTGCTCGGTTCAGCGCGCCGCATTTGGAACGGCAGGCTTTCAACTATTCCTGTTACCAGTGTAGAGAATTTGTAGTCTTCCGCCGATAGTCTGGCAGTGACTTGCCTGACAGCCTGTCGGTCGAAGCGTTCGAGGCCGCGGCCGAGGGCCCACGTCATCATCTTTTCGGTGACGGCGGAGGAGAAGGCCTCTTTATCAGAGACGAGGATCGACTTGAGTTCGTCGGGTCCTTTAAAGGTGCGTCCATCGGGGAGGACGCCGGAAGAATCGATGGGGAAGGCGCCGTCTTTTTCGCGCCACTCGCCGATGGCGCTGTAGTTTTCGAGTCCAAAACCGAGGGGGTCCATCTTGGCGTGGCAGGAGGCGCAGACCGGGTTGGAGCGGTGGGCTTCCATGACCTGCCGGAGTGAGGCAGAGGTGCCCGCCCTGGCTTCTTCAAGAGGCGGAACGTTCGGCGGGGGAGGAGGCGGCGGCGCGTTCAGGAGGTTTTCGAGAACCCATTTACCGCGAAGGACGGGCGAAGTCCGCGTGGCGTAGCTGGAGACGGTGAGAACGCTGGCTTGCGAGAGCAGGCCGCCCCGGCGCGTGCCGGTGAGGTCAACGCGGCGGAACTCAGGGCCCTTTACGTCGCGGATGCCGTAGAACTCGGCGAGACGCTGGTTCAGGAAGCTGTATTTCGCGTCGAGCAGTTCAAGGACGCTGCGGTCTTCGCGCATGATGTTTTGGAAGAAGAGCTCGGTTTCGCGGCGCATGGACATCCGCAGATACTCTTCGAACTGCGGGAACTTCTCGCGGTCGGGTACGACGGATTCAAGGCGGCGAAGTTCAAGCCACTGGCCGGCGAAGTTGTCGACGATGGCGTTCGATTTCGGGTCCTTCAGCATGCGGCGGACCTGGGCTGCGAGAACGCCCGGTTTACGAAGACCGCCCTGATCGGCCAGGCGAAGGAGTTCGTCGTCGGGCATGCTGGACCAGAGGAAGTAAGAGAGCCGGGAGGCGAGTTCGTGTTCGGTGACGGGCGCGGCGTCTTTCGCGAGGGTCGCAGCCTTGCGGTTCTCGATGCGGTTCTTCTCGATACGAAACAGGAAGTCGGGGGAGACGAGGATGGCCTGCATGGCGGTGGCGATCCCTTCGGTGAAGGTGCCGCCTTGCTTTTGCGTGAGCGCTACGAGATTGACGTACGGCGCAATCTCCTGTTGGGAGACGGGGCGGCGGAAGGCTCGGCGCGCGAGGTTCGAGACGATCGTGCGATCGCAGGCGGGCCCATGTTTGCCGTCGAGATGGCCGCAGGCGTAGATGCGTTTGAGACTTTCGGGCGAAGGGCCTTTGGTCTGGTCGTACGGACCCATCACTTCCATGTAGTGGATGTATGCGCGGTTGGCGGGGGCGATGGTGGTGGCGGCTTTGAGGACTGCCTCTTTACGGAGTGCAGCTTCCTGTTCGGGCGTCGCCCCGGGAGGGATCTTCAGGAAACGGGAGATGTTGGGCGGCGGCGGACCGGGCTTGTCAGAAGGGTTGGGACCTTCGTAGCTCTTGGGGAGGCCTTCGTAGATGTGGAGAACGGTGCCTGCGAGCCAGTGTTCGCCGGCCGGGATGCGCATGCGGAACTCGCGGGCCATGCCGAACAGATCGAGAGTGTTGCCTTCGACGGGCGCATCTACATCGAGGGTCTGGACAAGCTTGCCGTCGAGCCAGACACCCATTTCAATGGGGTTGGATCCGACCGGGCGGCGACCTTCGGGAACGATGCGAATGAGGTATTCGGCGTCTACGGGGAAGCGATGCAGCCAGTGGAGTGACTGGGGCATGGAGAGGCCGGTTTTGTCGTAATCGAATTCGGGTTTGTGGGAGAGTTCATACTCCCTGTAAGGGGGCTGGAAACGCTCGAGCAGGGGTTTCGAGGCAGGGACTCCGAAAAGGGCGATGTTCGAGATCTTTTCGGCGGCCACCATGTACTTCTCCATGAGAACGGGGGAGAGGGAGAGGGTGTCGGAGATGTTGTCGAAGCCAAAGCTGGAATCGTCCTGCGGAAAATCGGCGGCGGCGAGGAAGTTGACGCCGGTGAGGTCGCGGACGGTGTTGTTGTATTCGGCGCGATTGAGGCGGCGGGCCGTAATGCGGCCGGGATCGGGCTTAATGGCCTTCTCTTCGCGCTGGAATTCGTCCTCAATCCATTTGGCGACCGCGTTTACGTGCGTTTGCTCCGGACGAGGCATGCCTTTGGGGGGCATCTCACCGGTGCGGATCTTTTGCAGGATTTTCGACCATTCGGGATTCGCGGCAGCGACGGAATCGACTGTCTTGAAGGCTTCGACGTTCAGGTCGGCGGTCTTCATTTTGGCGTTGTGGCAGCCAACGCAATTTTTGGCGAGGAACGGCTGTACGATTTCGTCGAACGACTGCTGCGGCTGGGGTACGGCCGCAGAGTTCGCGGTGCTGAGGCAGAGAGCGGTAACACACACTGCGGCCACTACATAGGGGGTGCGCATAGGAAGGGAGACACCTCTATTATACGCCCGTTTCGGCTATGCGGCATTGGGGTAGCGGGGGGTGCAGTACGCCTCAATTCTGGCGCGATCCCAGCCATATTTGGCGCAGGTTTTTGCGGTCTCAAGGCGGTCTTTGCGGCGGATGTTCAACAGGAGCTGCGGGAGGGAAAAAACGAAGCCATTCACGGCCAGCGTTTCCTGCTGAAGGAGGATTTCGCCTTCGGATGGGCCGTCGCCGGTCACGAGGTCGGAGCCTGCAAGATCGCGTGCTTCGAATTTGGCAAGACGGACGAGGAGTTCGGCTTCGGCGAGCGCCGCGGCTTCGGCTTCGCGGACTTTAGCCGCGGCCGCTTCGCGTTCGGCGCGGAGTTCGGCGAGGCGCTTCTCGTTTTTCGAGATCATGCGGTGGATTCGGGTCTCGTAGAGGGCGATGTTGGCGAAGGTCCGGTCGTCTTCCCGGTAGGTGTCGGCCATGGTCGAGGCCGTCTGTATGTTGGGGGAGTCAGTGTCGGTGTCGTCAGCGTGCCGGTCGTGGCCCTTGCCGTAGAGGTTGAATTCGACGGCTTTGGAGCGATTGAGCCGCCACTGGTCCTGCGTGATGGAGATGGCGAGCTGGGTTTCGTAGGCGCCTTCGGGGCGGAGGCTGGGGAGGATGCTGGCTTCGAAGGCTTTGTAGGCGATTTCGTCGTTTTCGGACATGCAGTAGAACTGGCCGGTCAGGCCGTGCCGGCGCGCGTTGAATTTCGCGTTATTCTTACCGTCTTCAGTGCGGGGTCCGGTGGACTTCTGAGCATTTAGCTGGTTAGCGATGAGCTGGATAGCTGAGATCTCGTTGGTTGCGGTCATGTTCATACTCCTGAGAGTTATTGCGGCGGTGATTCGCCCTTTTCGGCTTCAGGCTGGCATAGGGTTGTTGCGGGATGTTGCTATGTTGCTGATTTGATGCGGACGATTGCTTGTGACTGGTACAAACTGTTCGCGCTAGTCAACGGAATCTGGTAGGTGGGGAACACCGGTGAACTGTGAATTAAAAGCAGCATATCCTGCTCGAGCGGGTCATGTAACCGCGTAGTATTGTAATTACTCGGGCCGCGCAATCTGCGATGGCTCACGTCAGCAAACCTTCAATTACCAATGCTTTATCGTTCAACTACATATCCCCTCATTACCCTTGTTGATGAAATCAGGCGTGGCTCTATCGGGCTACCAGAGCTGCAGCGTCCATTCGTTTGGCCGAATGCGAAGATCCGCGATCTTTTCGATTCGCTGTACAGGGGTTATCCCTGCGGCTTTTTGCTGTTGTGGGAAACAGGCGCGGGATTGAAACGCATCGGGACTAACGGCAAGGATGAAACCCCAAGTCTGGCCATAGTGGACGGCCAA
>JAOAPO010000317.1 GCA_025462945.1 Bryobacterales bacterium | reverse complement strand
CATGGTAACTCGGTCAGACGGAGTTATTCAGAACCCTTACTCAGAGAGGATTGCGTCCGGAATCTCTTGTACCCGGGGTGCGAGTTGCGGATTGCCGTTCAGGAACCGCGCGCAGGTATTCCAACGGAGTACCGCGTCATCATTACCAGCTGGACGCACCTTTTCGGCTTCTTCGAAGCAATCCATGGCGCGCGTCACCCACTCGTAGATGGAGTGCTGCCTTCCCTGCTGGCCTTCATGGAACAGCGCCTTGGCGCGACGCTCCCACACAATGCCGGAATAATAGGCACGTTCGTACGGGTTGGTTAGCTTATCGGCTCCGGCAAGGCCGTTCTGCCAAGCCTTTTTATCTTGTGCGATCTGATCGGAGAGCGCCAGAACCAGGCAAACCAGCGCATCATGATTGCCCGAATCAATCTCAAGGATGTCGCGGCAGATACTCTCGGCGGCGGCGGGTTCGTTGAGCAAACGGTAGCGCTCGGCCTTGGCCAGAGCACCGGCGATGCTGTCTCGGGACAGGGCTTTCAGCGTAAACATAGCGGGCCTCCTGATCACATGGAGTCAAAGAATGTGGAAGAGCTTCTTCAACGGGTCGAAGAACTGGTCCACCACTCGTTCTTTGAGAGGAATGATCGCGTTCTCCGTAATCGTAATACCTTCCGGACAGACCTGACGGCAGCAGGTGGTGATATTGCAGTAGCCGATACTGTCGCGGTTCTTCAGGTCGCTGATCCGGTCCGCCTGGTCGAGAGGGTGCATCTCGAGCGCCGCTGTATAGACAAAATAGCGCGGACCGATGAACTCATCGTGTTTATGATGTTCGCGTAAGACGTGGCAGACGTCCTGGCAGAGGAAACACTCGATGCACTTACGGAATTCCTGAACCCGGTCCACATCCACCTGCTGCATGCGCCAGGTGCCGTCGGGCTCGTCGGGCAGTCGGGGTGAGAAGCGTTTGATCTTCTTCTTCACCCGGAAGTTCCAGCTGACATCGGTCACCAGATCCCGAATCGACGGAAAGGCGTGCATCGGCTCCACGATGACGGGCATGTTGAGGTCGAGTTCGTCGAGCCTCGTCATGCACATCAGCTTCGGCGTCCCGTTGATCTCCGCGGAACACGACCCGCATTTGCCCGCCTTGCAGTTCCAGCGGACGGCCAGATCCGGCGTCTGTTCAGCCTGAATCCGATGGACAGCGTCGAGGACGACCATGCCAGGATCGATCCGGGTGGTGTAGTCCTGAAACGTCCCGCCGCTCGCGTCTCCGCGCCAGATTCGAAAAGTCGCCTGACTGGCCATCTATTTCATCTCCTCGATAATTTCGGCGAGCTCTCCCGGAAGGGCGAAAATCGGTCTCTTCTCCACGAGCATTTCGCCACCGGCTCCCTGGCGGACCACGTTATTGAACTTGCTCCAATCCGGGTCTTTGTCCGGGTAGTCTTCCCTGAACTGCGCACCGCGGCTCTCCTTACGGAGAAGCGCTGCGCGCGCGATGGCTTCGGAAACGGTGAGCATGTTCCGAAGATCCAGTGCCGTGTGCCAGCCGTTGTTGTACTGGCGATGGCCCGCCGTACCGGCCTTTGCGGCGCGCGTGTTGAGTCCGGCCACCACGGCCAGAGCCTGCTCCATTTCCCCTTCCAGCCGGACGATGCCGACCAGATCCTGCATGGCATCCTGCAATTCGTACTGGATTTGATAGGGATTTTCGCCAGCCGCCCCGCGATCAAAGGGCTCCAGCGCCCAGCGGATCACGCCGTCAATCTCCGCGTCATTGGCCGAAACGCTGCCGTTCATCTTTGCGAAGATTGCTGCGTATTCACCGGCGCGCTTGCCGAAAACCAGCAGGTCAGAAAGCGAATTCCCCCCGAGTCGGTTGGCGCCATGAAGTCCGCCAGCCGCTTCCCCGGCTGCAAAGAGCCCCGGCACGTTCGACATCTGGGTGTCACCATCCACCTTCACGCCGCCCATCATGTAGTGCGTGGTGGGGCCCACCTCCATCGGCTCCTTCGTGATGTCGATCCCTGCCAGTTGCTTGAACTGGTGATACATGCTGGGCAGCTTGCGCTTAATGTGATTCTCGGAGTCGGGGATGTGTTGCCTGATCCAAGAGATATCGAGGAAAACGCCGCCGTGTGGGCTCCCTCGCCCCGCCTTCACCTCACGATTGATGCACCGGGCCACATGATCGCGGGTCAGCAACTCCGGCGGACGGCGCGCTTCCTTATCGCCCTGCGTATAACGCCAGCCCTCGGCCTCGTTGTCGGCGGTTTGGGACTTGTAGTTGTCCGGGATGTCGTCGAACATGAAGCGCTTGCCTTCGCTGTTGCGGAGCACGCCGCCCTCGCCGCGGACGCCCTCGGTGACGAGGATGCCTCGCACGCTCATGGGCCAGACCATGCCAGTGGGATGGAACTGCACGAATTCCATATCCACTAATTCGGCGCCCGCCCGGTAGGCCAACGCATGACCATCGCCGGTGTATTCCCAACTGTTGCTGGTGACTTTGAAGGCGCGCCCAACACCGCCCGTCGCCATTACGACGGCCTTCGCCTTCCAGTGCATGAAGTGACCCTTCTCGCGGTCGTAGCCGAAGGCACCGGCGATCCGTCCGCCGTCCAGCAGCAGACTCAGAACGGTGCACTCCATGTGGACGTCCATGCCGCTGTGGATCCCGTGATCCTGCAGCGTACGGATCATTTCGAGGCCGGTGCGATCGCCCACGTGAGCCAACCGCGGGTATCGATGTCCGCCGAAGTTGCGCTGCAGGATGCGACCGTCTTTGGTGCGGTCGAACAGCGCACCCCA
>JAOAPO010000302.1 GCA_025462945.1 Bryobacterales bacterium | reverse complement strand
AGGTTCAGATCGACCCTCTTCAACTCTCAAAGTACAACCTCTCGATCTCGCAGGTTTCCGACGCGCTGAGCCGCAACAATCGCAATGCAGGCGGCGCACTACTCGACAACAAGCAACAGGCCATGGTGATTCGCGGGGTCGGTCTCCTCCAGTCCGTCAGCGACATCGAGAACATCATCGTGACCGAAGCGCGCGGCGTCCCCATCTTCATGCGTGACCTCGGCACCATCCAACTCGGCGCTGCTCCTCCCACCGGCGTCTTCGCCGTCGATAAAGGGGCAGGCGGCGTGGAAGGTATCGTCCTGATGCGGCGAGGCGAGAATCCCAGCGAAGTTCTCAACGGGATCAAAGAGGCAGTCGGGGAGCTGAACGAGAGCTTGCCAAAAGGCGTCCACCTGAACGTCATCAATGATCGTACGGATCTTGTGGACAATACGCTCCACACTGTGACCCGTACCCTCATGGAAGGTCTCGTGATTGTCATCTTCGTGCTGTTGCTCTTCCTGGGCAGCATCCGGGCGGCGATCCTGACCGCCATCACTATTCCGCTTTCATTGCTCTTCGCCTTCACCTGCATGCACTTCACAGGCATCCCGGCGAACCTGCTCAGCCTCGGTGCTCTCGATTTCGGCATCATCGTGGACGCAACCCTGGTAATGGTCGAGCACATCCTCCATACGATCCAGCATCGTGAAAAAGCCGGCACGCTGATCCGCCACGGAGGCGTCGTCAGTGCCGTCCGCGACGCTGCCCTGGATGTCGAGCGACCCATCTTCTTCTCGCTCCTCATCATCATTGCGGCTTACATCCCGCTCTTCACGCTGGAACGCGTGGAACGCCGCCTCTTCACGCCCATGGCGTTCACGGTCTGCTTCGCATTGCTCGGCTCTATGCTCCTTGCCCTCACGCTGATTCCTGTGCTGGCAACCTACCTCTTCCGCAAAGGCGCGAAGAGCTGGGACAATCCGCTGCTCGCCATGGCTTCCCGCCGCTACAGCGCCTTGCTCGGGGGCGTGGTTCGCAGGCCCGGTTTAGTCGCAAGCATCGCCGGTATTATCGTCATCATCGCCTTCGGAACCGGCACCTTCCTCGGCTCCGAGTTCCTGCCCCAACTTGATGAGGGCGTCATCTGGGTCCGGGCTACTCTCCCCGCTGGCGTGTCTCTCGATAAATCGGCGGAGATCGCCACAAAGGTTCGATCACTGCTGAAGCAGTGGCCCGAGGTCAAACTTGTCAGCTCCCAAACAGGGCGCAACGACGCCGGTACCGACCCCTACGGCCCCAACCGCAACGAGATCTACGTGGCTCTCACGCCTTACGACACCTGGCCCGATGGCCTGAACAAACAACTGCTGGTAGAACAGTTCTCCAAAAAGCTGAACTCTGAAATCCCTGGCGTTGCCTTCAGCTTCACGCAGCCGATCATCGATAACGTTACTGAGGCCGTTACGGGCTCCGCTGCCGACCTGGCCGTCATCCTCACCGGCCCCGACTCCGACAAACTTCGCGCCATGGCGCAGAAGACTCTCGCAGGCATTCGCCAGATTCCCGGTGCCGCCGATGCAGCTATCGAACAGGAGGCGAACCAGGCGCAGGTCCGAATTCGTATTGATCGCCAGGAAGTCGCGCGCTACGGCATCAATATCAGCGACGTCCAGGATGTCATCGAGATGGCGATCGGGGGGCATCCGGCCGGCACCATGTTCGAAGGCGAGCGCCGCTTCGACATCACTGTCCGGTACCAGCCGGGAGCCCGCGCGGACCTCACCGCAATCGGTAACACCCTCATCCCCACCCACGAGGGTGGCCGCGTTCCGCTTTCGCAACTTGCGAAAATCGAAGTCGTCAATGGTGCCACAATCATCGCTCGCCGCGAGAACAAACGCCAGATTACTGTACGCGTCAACATCCGCGGCCGCGACCAGGGCAGCTTCGTGAAAGACGCGCAGACCTGGTTCAAGTCCGCGACGGACCTGCCGCCTGGCTATCAGGTCACATGGGGTGGGCAGTTCGAGAATCTGCAGCGGGCACAGAAACGGCTTTCCATCATTCTCCCCATCACTATTGGCATCATCTTCGTGCTGCTTTTTTTCATGTTCGGCAACGCCCAGTACGCGGGCATCGTCATGATGAACGTGCCCTTCTCGCTGGTTGGCGGCATTCTGGCCCTCTACTTCCGCCACATCAACCTCAGCGTCTCGGCCGCCGTCGGCTTTATCAGCCTTTTCGGCGTTGCTGTCATGAGCGGTGTTCTGGTGGTTGCCGAGATCAACCGCCTGCGCCGGGAGAACACGTACATGCCCGTCCGTCAGGCGATCGTGGAAGGCTCTATGGCCCAGTTACGACCTGTCCTGATGATGGTTCTCGTCGCCCTTCTCGGAATGGTGCCGGCGGCCCGTGCCTCCGGAATCGGTTCCGACGTCCAGCGGCCGCTCGCGACCGTCGTCGTCGGCGGATTACTCTCCACGTTGTTCCTCACCCTCCTGGCACTGCCAGCCCTGTACGCTCTCGTAGCAGGTAGAAAGGCGATGAAATGATCGATATCCGCAAGCTTCTGATGATTATGGTGGACGAAACGGCTCGCCACGGAGAGACCCCTCTCTATGAGGCCATCGTTCGCCGCCTCCTCGCGCGCGACATTGCAGGCGCCACCGTGAACCGGGGAATCATGGGTTTCGGTGTTCACCATCAGTTGCACCATCGCCGCCTTCTTGGTGTCTCTGATGATCGTCCTGTCACGATCATGGCCGTCGACGGCGAAGACAAGCTGCGCCACCTTCTGCCCGAGTTGAAGGATCTGCTGCAGGGCCAAGGGCTAATCCTGCTGCTGAATGCGGAGGTCCTCAGCTAGTGAGCCGAGGGCCTGAAGGGATTCACGATGAGTACGCCGTTGATTGTCTGGCCGTGATTCAGGTCTTCTGTGTACAAGGTTCCACAACCGGCCATGCCTGCGGTGATGACGATCAACGCATCCCAATAAGAGATCTGGGCCGAGTCGCTGAGCATCATAGCGTTTCGGATGTCGTCGTACCCGGGCACGACTATCGGTCCCAAAGCATAGCTGTCCACATACTCCAGCACCTCTGCCGCAGTCATCTTCGACTTGCCTTTGCGCGTTTCCGTCACGTAGAGTTCCTGTAACACTTGGGTGCTGGTCCTGAAAGCGCCCGTGCCAAGGAGATTACGAAGAAGAGAACGTGAGGCTTCCTCGCGCGGGTCGGAGGTATTCTCAATCGCGTAAACGAGGATGTTCGTATCGACAAAGCACGGCTGCATCGGGAAGCTCAGGACTTCCGGTCGTACAGTTCTTCGCGTGTCCAGGTGATCTTGCCCACCCGACCCGGTCGTTCTTTAAAAAACCGCTCCAGTGTTGCAAGCGCCTTCGCTTTTCGATCATCCTGCGTCGTGATCTCGGTCAGGTACTCACGGACCAGACAATTCACCGACGTGTTCCGGTCGAGCGCTACCTTGCGCGCCGCCCGGAGCAGATCCTCGTCGAGCGTGAGTGTCAGATTTCTGTTCACAGGATAAGTGTAGCACTTATCCTGTGTGCATTACTTGGACGTCATCTTTGGCGGCTCCACCGTCATCGTCAAGGCCATCGCCGCCCAAGCCGTACCGGCGGACGAGATGAACTGGTCCTGCCCATGCGGGAATCCGCTTTCGAAGTACGGCTGCAACCAAATAGACCGCGTCTTCACATGCCACGACCCGTCCGGCTGCTGCGATCGCAGAAGGTACTCCACACCCTTCTTGTACACAGGATCCGTGGCCGGCATCTTCCCCGCCGCGTTCAAAGCAAACAGCGCCTGTCCGGAAGCATAAGCATCTGAGCCCATGCCTGCCAGCTGGCTCCACCCGCCATCCTGCCTCTGCGACGCAATCAGGCTCTTTGCCGCGCGGTCAATTGCAGCCGGAGAAGCTTCGCCCGACCACGCCAGCCCGAGCAGCTGGAACGCCCGGTCCTGCGTGTTGTCTGGTTGCTGCCGGGTCAGCCACGCGGCAGCCCGCGCCAGCATCTGCTTCGTCTCCGCCGCGCTCTCGGGTGGCGAGTACCGCCGCAGCGTCGAAATCGACATGGCGGTCCCCTGGAAATCGCCCGTGTTCATGGGGGGCCGCCGACCCTGCGGATTCCGCCAATACCCCTCAGCATTCTGCATGGCCATGGTGTAGTGAACCGCAGCATCTGTATAGAAGTCGCGGGGCGCATGATTCATGTCCTTATCCAGCAACTCCCAGCCCAGGCTGCTCGCCGAAGCGGCCACGAAATCCATGATTCGCTCCGCGGTCTCTCCGTTCATCGTTTCAGACAGCTGCGCGATAGCTTTCGGAGCACGCAGCCCACGGTCGCGCGCAATTGCAGCCGCCGCCGAAGGCAGATCCTGCGAGTGGCACGAATTGCAGCCCGCGATCCGAATGAAGTTATGGCTCTGCTTTTCCAGCAGCGCGAGGCCCTTCTCAACCGCCTCACCCACCGGCTGCAGCGTCGGCCGGGCTGGAGGCAGCGGAGCGACACCGGCCAGCTTAAGGTCCGCTTCCGGAACTCCCAGAAGCCGCGCGACTTCGGTCTCGCCCCGCTTCGCTGCCAGCGTCTTTGGCGTCTCGTACTCGCCGGTTACGTTCACATCGGCGCCCTTCGCCAGCAGCATCTTCACTGACGTCGCGTTCATGAACTCCGAAGACGCCGCCAGCATGAGTGCCGAGTAGCCTCGGTCGTCCCGAACATTCACGTCCACGCCCTTATCGAGCAGCAGCTTCACCGACCGATCGTCGCCAGCCGTGGCAGCCGCCATCAGCGCGCTCTCGTTCTTTTTCGTCAGTGCATCGGCCTTCGCACCGCTCTGCAGCAGCAGCGCGACCGCATCCGGATTCCGGCTACCGGCGGCAGCCATCAGCGCCGTCGCGCCTGTGCCGCTGGCTGCGTTCACATCAGCCTTCTTTGCAAGCAGCAGGCGGATCGCTTCCACATCGCCCCGAGCCGCGGCATTGCTCAGCGAAGTATTGCCGTTGGAAGTCGCGACATTCGGATCAGCGCCCTTTTCAAGCAGCAGCCGCAACACCGTATTACCGTTCCCCATCGTCGCTGCCAGATACAAAGGAGTCCGGCCGTCCGCCTGGCGCGCATCCACCGCAGCACCCTTCTCAAGCAGCACCCGAACTTTCGCCTCTTCGCGAACGGCCCAGTGCAGCGGCGTGGAACCGCGTCGATTCTTCGCGTTCACATCCGCGCCCTTCGCGATCAGCAGCTTCAGAGCTGCAACCGAGCCGAACCCGGCCGCATGATGGAGCACCGTCGAGCCACCCGCATCCTGCGCTCTCAGCAGTGACTTGTCTGCCGCGACCGCCTTTTCTACATCAGCCAGAGAACCCGTCCGCATCGTCGAGATCAACGACAACAGCTTCGGATCCACCGGTTTGACCGGAGCCTCCGGCTTGATCTCCATCCGGTAATCCGCACCCTGATCGATCCATGCTTTCAACAGATCGATTTCGTCGGCAGTCAGAGCACCGGAAGGCGGCATCTTCATCCCGCCATCCCCGTTCACAACCCTCCTGATCAGCTTGCTCTGGTCGCTGTGGCCGGCCACGATCACCGGCCCGTAATCGCCGCCGCGCATCGCATTCTGGCGCTTATCCAAACGAAGGCCGGACTGCTGTACCTCGTCTCCGTGGCACGCGAAGCACTTCTGCGCCAGAAGCGGACGCACATGCTTTTCGAAATCGATCTTGTCGGGAGGCGCCGCTAACGCGAGCGGCGCGAAAACACTGAAAGTGACCAGGGACGCAATGCGCATCTACAACCTCCGTGCGCTGGACCCGATGGAAGGGTCAAGGCGTCCTGATTCTACACCAAATCAGTACCCGCCCACTGTGACCTTCGCCGCGATGTCGATGAATGCGGCCGGGCTGGAAACCCCGCCCACCGTCACCACCACCGGCTGCCTGCCGAGCCCCGACCCCGCAGGGACAAGGTAGTTCACCTGCGTCAGGCCCACTACGCCCGGCGTCAGGCCATAGAACGAAACCAGCGCCTGCACGCCCCCGACAGTAACGCCGAGCGGCTGAACTGGTCGGGGCAGGGAACCGAGCGGCGTGGCACCAGGTGGCGCGTAGCCCGGGTCAAGTGTTGGCGAGACCACGCCGTCCCCAGTGACATAGAGGAAGGCAGAACCGCCGGGTGAAGCCACGGTTTGCGGCAGTGTACTCCCCGCGCCATCAGTGAGGATGCCAGGAGAAGCTGCCAAAATCTGGAAGTGGTACCCCGCGATGGCACCCCCGTTATTCACGCCCAGCACGGCCGGACCAGATCCAACCCAGTAAGGTACCTGGACGTTCAGTTGGTTCGGCGAGGCGTAGAACACGGGAGCCGGAACTCCGTTCACCGTCACACTCGTCCCGCCCAGACTGAAAGGCAGAGGCGGTACCGTCGCAGTCTGCGTTCCCGCGGCCAGCCCGGCACCGTACACCGCAAGAATCATCCCAGGCGCAGCGCCCGTTTTGAAAGACAGCGCGTTAGTGGTGCCGGTGATCGCCGTCCCCGGAGTCGCCCCATTCACGAACATCACCGGAATCTCCACGTACTGCGGAACCGCATTCTGCGACTGAATCACTACGGTCGCCCGGTAGACTCCTGGCTGGAAACCAGAACTGTCCCCCTGTAACTGGATCGTCGCCGGACCCGAACCCGATGTCTGCGAGAGCCGCAGCCACGAAGTGGTTCGGTTCGCAGGAAAGACCGAAGCCGTCCAGGCCTGATTGCTGTCGGTGACGTCCACATTAAGAATCGCCACTGGCGGAATCGGACCAACAGTATTCGCGTTGATCGTCACCGCCGACGGCTTAGCCGTGAGCTTTGCGGGTGCTGCCGCTGCCGCTTCGAAGGCTACTTGAACGTTCTGCGTAAGCGTCTGGCCGGAATCGTTCGAGAAAACCACAGTCAGCAGACCCGTCTCGGGAGTCTTGATATCGCTCCAGCACATCTTTCCGGACAGCGATCCCCAAGCTTCCAGTTGAGCCGAGCCGAACATCGGCACAATGGCGTTGCTGATATTCCGGTCGCCGTTGAACAACTGCTGCACGTAAAGCCGTGATCCGAAAGTGTTGTCCAGGGTGATCCTCTGGGACCACTGACAGTCGGCCGGGGCCGCCGGACTGCGCTGCATCACCAGCGGATTCGCGAATACCGTCGCGCCGATGTAATCCGGCAGAGGCTGCAGATAAACCTTTGCCTGGCGCGTCCAGATGGTGCCGCTCGCATCGGTACCCGTGAACTCGATCAGGCGTTCCGCGGGAGTCGTTTGCCCGCGCAACACAATCCGCGCAGAGATCGATCGACCCGCCGGGATGGCCGGAGCAGGGAACAGATCCGCCAGCTTCTGCGGCTGCCCGTCGATGCTGTAGCCGGTGACGATGGCAGGCACGTTGTTTCGTTCGGTCAGCGTTACCGTGATCGGCCAGCTAACTCCGTTGGGATCGGCAGGAAGCGCGAATACGGAAGCCGGAGCCGCGAGCGTTACCGCAGACAGGTTCGCGGCCGGTGCCGTGACTCGAATACGTCCCGTTGCGCCGCCGCCGCTGAAATTCGCATCGCCGGAATAGCTTGCCGTAATCGTAACCGTGCCGAAGCCGATCAAAGAAGCGGGAACGATCAGGCTGGCGCTGGGCCCGAAGCTCAACCGCGATTCAATCGGAGCCGAACCCAACGCAATCGTTCCGTTGGAAAACTCAACCACGCCGGTGAGATTGGCCTCGAAGAAAGGGTTGCGTATCGGGGGGGTCACCGTTGCGAACAGCGCCACCGTTTCATTGATCGTCACCGGATTCGGAGCGATAATCAAACTCACTGTCACCGGATTCCCCGTCTGATTGAACTGCGTCACAAATGCATTGGCATCAATCGTCCCCACCCCTGTTGCCAGGTCATACCCTGGCCCGGCCTTGTATCCGAACGACCCCGTCTCGCAGTCCTGCGTACCCTGCAAACAAGGCACAACGTTGTCGCCGTCCACAATGTCGTGGAAGGCAGCGGGGCTATTCACCGCCATCCTGTAAAGCTGCGGATTGATGTTCCCGAGTCCAGCCTTCGCCTGAAAGCCGCGACGCACCTGGTACTGATTCAGCAGCGCAATCACGCCTGCCAGCGAAGGTGCCGACGCCGAAGTACCGCCAACCGCCCCCAACCCACCCTGGTAGTAGATCAGGTACGCACCGTGCAGCGCGGCGCTCAGCGACACGTCCGGAACGTCGCGCGCTTTGTCCGCCGGAACGCCCGGACCCCGCTGCCAGGCGGGCTTCTCCACGAACACACTCGCCCCGCCACCACTCGAAAGCAGTCCCTGCTGGTCACTCTCATTCCACGCCTTCTCTGGAATGTAGCCCAGCGCCGAGCCGAGGTTCGGCGAATTTGTGGGACCCCAGTAAGTGCCCGAACCCTCATTGAACTGCGTGCCGCCAACCGCCGTCACCTCAGGCGCAACCGCAGGGAAATCCGCATAGCGACCCACGGTGGCATAAGGAGACAAGCCCTGTGCCTCGCATCCTGCCGCGCCGCTGTCGCCTGACGATGCGAGGATCGTGATCCCCTGGGCGTTGCCCTGCTGCAAAGCCGCCCGAAACACAGGTATGGCAATATCCAGTTCGCACAACCCGTAGCTGATCGTGATTACCGGCGAAATGTTGAGGTTGATGGCAGCAATCGTTGCCGTGAACGCGCTGGTCCCGAAGACGTAGTTGATGGTCGCGCGCGGCGCGATCGCCCCGGCCCACTGCACGTCCAGATTGCCCTCGATCTGCGCGCCATTGAACCCCGGGTCCGTCGAGTAGGGGATCAACACCGGGTCGTTGGCAGGCAGTCCGAAGCGGGTACGGAACGCCCGCACATCGCTGAGCGTAATCGCCGACTGACCCACCACCACAATGCTCTGCCCTGTCCCGTCATAGCCGCCCGCCGCCAAAGGCCCCAGATTATAAATCGTGGAGAAATCCTGCGGAGCCAGGTAGTGATTGGCTCCCGAATTGAAATGCGGTTCGGGCACAGGCCGGAAGCGCTGCGCCCTCGGCCTTGCCCCGAAATCGTCAAGCCCGATAAACCCCGCCGTGATATCGGCCAGTGCTTCCGGCACCTGCGGAGCTGAACTGTTCGCGAAATGTTCCTCGCCACTCACGTTATAACGCTGAAAACTCGTCCGCAGTGCACTGGAAACGCGCTCTGCCGTTCCGCTAAAACGAACCCAATTCCGGGCTCGAGCCGTCGCCGTGACGGTAAGACCCTGGCTGCCTAGCCACTGCACGACCTGCGCCTGGTCAGCAGCGCTCAACCCAAACTGCTCGCCAAAAGCCTCCGGCGTGAGCCACTTGTGGAACTGCGCCGACCCGGGATTTTGCTGCTCTGCCAGCAACAGATCCAGTTCCCGGCGCTGGTCTCCAGACACCTGGAACACCATCGTGACATCGCGCAACTCGAAGCCGGGGTCCACCGCGCCCCTTGCAAAGCGAGGTTGAGCCGAGAGCCTGACGCCGCCGGTCAATGCCCGAACGCGCCCGCCGTTTATCGGCCCCGTGATTCGGTTTTGAGGTGCCGCAAACGCCACCGCAGCCACAGCAATAAACAGCGCAGTTCCGAATAAAAATCGCATGATTGCCTCGTTAATCTCAGCGTGCTCTGGATTGAGCTCGCTTCAGAATAGCGCGGTTATCAGAAACTAAACGACGGGCACTATCACGGCTCGAATCGCCTCGGCCAACTCGCCTGCTTCGTCATCCGAAAGTCTCTCCCCACCTTTGGTGAGGTAGAAAACGTCGAGTGCCTTCTTCGCTTCGGTGTCGACGAGCACTACCTGGATATTGGCGCCGCGCTTCGAAATCACCGACGCGACGTCGTAGAGCAGTCCTGGCCGGTCCTGTGCCACCAGCTCGATGAGCGTTGCTGCGGGCGACGACTCGTTATCGAACTGCACCCTTGTCGCGGCCACTGCGCGCGCGTCGGGCTTGACGCGAGGGCGTCGCCGCAGCAGATCTTCCACCGCGAGTTCACCTTTGACAGTCCGCAACACCGTACGGACCACGTCCTGCACTTCACTCGCGTTCTGCTCCAGATTCCGCATAGGATCGCTGAAATTGAACGTGTCGATGATCGTTCCGCGGCTGTTGGAAAAGGCTTCGGCCTTTAGGATATTGAACCCAAAGCTGGAAATCGCAGCCGCGATCGAAGCAAACAGGTATGGTCGGTCCTTAGTCACCACCGTGACAACCCACGCATCCTGGTGCGCCTTGTCATGCGTGACATGCACGGCTGCACCCTTCCGATCGGCTTCGGCTTCCAACTGCATGTGTTCTGCGATCTCGTCTTCGTCATGGGTTCGCGAATAGCGCGGCGGCAGACCTTCCAGAAAGCTCCGGCGCTCCGGTGACCCCTCACTCACGGCAGGCGCCGTCCGCGCCGTTAACTCGCGCGTCAACTCCGCATTCGTGGCCGCGAACAGGTTCCACAAGAGCGTGCGCCGCCACGGCGTCATGGCCGTCGGGTGCACGGAACTGATATCCGAATAAGTGAGCAGCGTCAGCAGCCGCAAACATTCCACCGTTCCCGTCTTCGCCGCCAGATCCTTCGCGGTGGCGGGATCGGAAAGATCCCGGTTCATCGCTGACGACATGTCGAGATGTCCCAGAATCAGGAAAGAAACAATTCCCCAAACCCGCTCGCTGACACCCGCCCGACGCAGCGCCACCCGTGCGATCCGGTTCGAGACTTCCACGTGGCCCTCATCCGGCGTACCCTTGCCCACATCATGAAACAGGAGCGCCAGAATCAGCAGGTCGTAGTCGTCGGTTTCGCGCGCCAGATCCCCGAAGTAGTCCTTCTGCTTCGTTTTCAGTTCCAGCGCGGTCTGGATCGTCACCAGCGTATGTTCGTCCACCGTATAGCGATGGTTGAAGTCGCGGATCACGAGCGCTTCCATATCGCGAAGCTCCGGAAAGATTGCCACCAGCGCTCCGGTATCATGCATGGCGCGGAGTGCTTTCGCCGCGTGGGGCTGCCGGATGATTTCGCGGAAAGGCGTCCAGATGGAATGATGCGACTGCGCCCAGCTCTCAAACCGCTCCATGTTCGCCTCCAGGCGCTCCTCCGCATCCGTCGAAAGCGGCAGGCCGTGCCGCGCCACGAAGTCGAAGAGCCGGAAAATGGTGTCGGGATCGGAAGCCGCCGCCGTGGAGCGGAAGAACACGGCACCGTGAACCACGGAAAAATCCGGGTTGGAGAGGCGTGACGTGCGGTCGCGAAACTGGGCGAACAGCGAACTCCCTTTGGCCTCGAACTGATCCAGCCGGCGGTTCGCCAGCCGCGCTATTCCGCGGACCGCGCGGAAGTAGCGGCGCATCAGATCCTCCGGTGACGCCGCTCCGCAGAGCCTCGAAATCTCGTCCTGCCTGTCGAAACTGAACTTGTTGTCGTCGCGCTTTGCGAGGTAATGCAGGAAGCAGCGAACTTTGAACAACACATCTGCGCCCGGCGGGAGTTGCCCCGTGCCCGCGCCCAGTCGGGCAAACCACCGCAGTACCTGAAGGTCCCGCAGACCACCGGGCGTGTCCTTGACGTTCGGCTCCAGGTGGTAGATCGTATTTTGGAAGCGAGCATGCCGCTCCCGAGTCAGTTCTGCCAGATTGCGGCCAAGCTCCGGCTTCGGATCGCGCACCTGCCGGTAAAGCGCCTCATCGCCCGCCAGGAAACGGCGATCGAGCAGACTCACCGCCAGTTCTGCATTCCCGTTATCGATTTGATTGCAATCGAGGGGGGTATGAACAGACTGGCTGACTCGAAGCTTCGCGTCCCAAAGGTCACGAAGGCACAGCGAAAGGGACTCTTTAATCTCTGCCTGAGTCTTCTCGTCCGGAGTCAGGATCAGCAGATCGATGTCAGAATGGGGAAACAGTTCGCGTCGGCCATAACCGCCCACCGCGCAGATCGCAATACCCGGCGGCATCGTCGCCCACCGATTGCGCACCAGGTCATCTACAAGCGCAGTGCGGCTGGCAAGCATGCCAGCCGCATCGCGGGTTTCGAAGAATACGTCCTGGATTTGCTGTTCGGTGGTCAGATGGCCGACTCTCCTCGATCTCCGTTGCGAATGCGAATCGCGTCGGCCACATCGTAGACGAAGATCTTGCCGTCACCGATCTTGCCGGTTCTCGCCGCATTGGTCAGCGCTTCCAGCACCTCGTCCAGACGATGGTCGCCGACAATCATCTCGAACTTCACTTTGGGGAGAAGATCCACATTGTATTCCTGCCCGCGGTAGACCTCCTTATGCCCTTTTTGGCGTCCGTGGCCACGGACTTCGCTGATGGTCATGCCTTCAATGCCGATGCTCTTCAGGGCTTCTTTGACGTCCTCGAGCTTGAAGGGCTGGATTATCGCTTCGACTTTTTTCATGGTGTCCCTCGCGTCCTGTTCTTCGGGCTTAAGCCTTGAGGCTTAGCCCTCGAGTGAGTAGCCCTCTTCGCCGTGCTGCGTCAGGTCGAGGCCCTGAATTTCGTCATCGCGATCCGCGCGGACACCGATGAGTGCATCGCATATCTTCAATATCAGATATGTTCCCACCACCGCCAATACGATCGCGACAGCAACGCCAATTGCCTGGTTGAGGATCTGTCCCGGATTGCCATCCATCCATCCCAGTGCGACCACTTTCCCGTCAATCGCCGTATCGTTTACAAGATTGGTCGCGAACACGCCCGTCAGCAGTGCGCCCAGCGTTCCACCGGCGCCGTGAACGCCGAATGCATCCAGCGTGTCGTCATAGCCGAACATGTTCTTCACTTTCGCCACCATGAAGAAGCAGAAGAACCCAGCCAGTACACCGATCAGGAGAGCCGGCATTGGCTTCACAAAACCAGCACCAGGAGTGATCGCCACCAGTCCGGCAACCGCGCCGGAGATTCCACCCAGCATGCTGGGCTTGCCATTGTGGATCCATTCAGCGGCCATCCAGCTCATTGCTGCCGTTGCCGCTGCAAAGTGAGTCGCTACAAATGCGCTGGTAGCCAGACCAGAGGCGCCCAGTGCGCTGCCGGCGTTGAAACCGAACCAGCCCACCCACAGCAGGCAGGCGCCGACGGTGCTGAGCACCAGACTGTGGGGCTTCATCTGTTCCTTCGGGTATCCGACCCGCTTGCCCAGAAACAGGGCGAAGACCAGAGCCGAGACGCCGGAAGTGATGTGGACCACCGTGCCGCCAGCGAAGTCGAACGTTCGGATCGAGCCGCCAAGGTACGCATTCAGCAGGCCGCCCTTGCCCCAGACCATGTGCGCCATCGGGAAGTAAACAATCAGTACCCACAACGTGGAAAACAGAGCCATGGCGCTGAATTTGATGCGTTCTGCGAATGCGCCTGAAATCAGACCCGGCGTAATGATCGCGAACATCAACTGGTAAACCATGAAGGTC
>JAOAPO010000233.1 GCA_025462945.1 Bryobacterales bacterium | reverse complement strand
CCCTTAGCCCTTCTAGAGCGCTCATGGATTGCGCGCGCGGTAAGTTCCTTTCCTGTTCCACTCTCTCCGGAAATGAGTATGGGCGCATCCGAGACCGCGACTTTCCTGATTGCATTGAATAGCTCATTCATTGATGAGCTCGTTCCCACCATCTGCTCGTCGTCGAATGTTGGATGGACATGCGCTGTAGCACGCTCTACGAGGACTGACATGCCGTAGGCGTGACCGGTCCAGGAATACAACCGATCTTGCGTAACCGGTGTAGTGAGGTAATCGAAGAAGTGATGAGCGATGTGCGATGCAAACCAGTCACTGCAGGCCGCCGCAGCCGGAAGCAATGCGAGCCACTGCACGAACATATGCTTGCTTCGCAGAGCTGAAAACCTTCTCAGCTCCTCTGGCGAGACATCCACGTTGTGAGGCCATAGTCCGACACGTATGTGCGTGTCATGCGTGATCAGCGCATCAGCCTCATCCACTGAGGGCACCTCGACAAACTGCCAGCTACTGTCCCCATTGAGTTGACCGCATAGATGATGGTCCCTCAACGCACCGAGCACGACGACCCTGCGTTTATCTTGTTCCATGCTAGGCCCCCCGAACCAACCAACCGCTTTCTTCTTTACAGCGAGTGATACGTTGCTGCCGAATTCATATTAAGCAAATCGATGACCAGCGTCACGCTAAATGTGTATCACTCTGTTAGTTGGGTGATACAGCAACGAATTCGTGTTTCACCTGCGTAACACTCCCCTGGCCTGGCCGCAGCCGTCTCGATCGGCGCCGTTCCTAGTCCGGACGGGGAAACCTCACGTGCACCCAAGTCCCGGTCCTTGTATGAGGCGCTAAATTGCAACGCCGTTGGCAGCTCGCCCGCTTACTGAATTCGGTGGGCAGGTCTGAGAACTGGTGTGCGTACGTTAGCGAACATGTAAGGGGTGTTTCGAATCTGTGACAACGGACGCGCTCGACATGCACTGCCAGTCTCTCTCGATGCCCCGCAGTACGCTGGCGCGCAAGATGGCATAGGTGTTGCTCATACGGCTACCGTCGAATGCAGAGGGTCGCATAAGCCACCATGATAATCCGAACCATTGCGATCAAAGCGTCTGTCACTGCACTCATGTGCGCACTGTCTGGTTTGGCCACGGCCAACGATGGTGGTGAACATCCCAGCGCGGCGCTCCGCGAAATCAACGATGAAGTTCTGGCGACCATGCGCGGCGCCAACGCGCTTCCGATCATGCTGACCAGCGATGCGCTAGGCGTCACGCTGTGGGACGAGCACCGGCGGGTGGTGCGACCGCTACGAAACACCGCGGGCGAGCCGCGGTCCGATAGCCTCAACTTTAATGCCACATACAGCAAATGACTAAGCCAATCATTGTTCGTGTTGTGGTCATCAGCATTGCGCTCGGATCGCCGACCTTTCCATTCGGCGCTCAGACCGCCCGCGCTGATGGTGGAGAGATGATCATCATACGACAGGTTCCAGCGCGGCCTGCTTACCGCGCCGGAGGAGAAGGGCCGGTCACATCCGCGATCGACGTAGCTAACGATGACAAGGTACTCGGGGCCCTTGGATTAAACCGTCACCCTGGCGGCCACATTGGCCGAGAGCTGAATGACCGTGACATCGCAGGTGTCGTTACCGGCGAACGCGCCGGAGGCGTCCCGCAGCAGGCCATCTCTCAGATAAACGGGCCGAGCGCGACACGTGAGAGCGTACTCGGGACTCAGAGGTTAGCCCCGCCCACCGGGGCACAGGCCTTTACGGGCAGCATACCTTCCGCGATTAGCAGCGCAATCGGCGAGCGCCGCTTCACCGATGTCACGAGTGAGCTTGCCAACACGTTGACCCGCGTCCTTCCTGCAACGCGATAAGGTAAACACCACGCCATGAACCTCTGGAGAAGCGTCGCAGCAATCCCCGCAGCGATGCTCGGCGCGTTGCTGATTGCCCCCTCGTGCGCGCACGCGCAGAGCGTGCAAATCGACAGCACGCTGATCGGCGACCGTGCGTTGGGCAGCGTGCAGGGACGCATCGCCGTGAACGTTACAGCGGGCGATGGCAACCTGCAGGTGAACAGTGCTGCCTTGACTGCCGGGTTTGCAGCACGAGCTGCATCCATCGTGAATCAACAGGTTGACGTACGAGGTCTCAAGCCGCCTGTCGTCGCCACTGCGCTGATCGGCGAGCGTGCGTTCGCAGGGAGCTCAGGGCTCATTTCGGTGAATCAAGCGAGTGGCGTAGGGAATCTCCAGGTCAACTCGCTCGCCATCGCGGTAGGCGTCGAAGCGGAGGCGGTAAGCGAAAGCCGTCTCTCCGTCATCAGCTCAGGAATATCGCCGGGAAGGGACACGGACAAATCGCACACTCGCACCGCAGTGATAGCGGATAACGCATTCGCGGGTGCTCGCGGACTAGTCCAGGTCAACCAGTCGGCGGGGTCGAGTAACACCACGACCAACCACTTCGCCCTGATCGTGCAGCCGGGAGCGAAATAGCCCTAGTAGTACCACCAACCCGTAAGGAGAACTCAAATGAGTACGCGATTCAGAGTCAAACGAAGTGTGCTGGCGGTGGCCGCCGTGCTGTTGTCCCCGACCGCCTTTGCCCAAGGCGTTACTACGACGGTGACGAATACGAATACCGGCACCATGACGTATGTCAACAACGTCAGCGTGTCCCTGACAAGGAGGGATGACCTCACAGGCAGAATTAGCCTGAACGGCGATCCGACCCTTCGTGGCGTAATCGACATCAACGGAGCGTCGGAAGCGCTGGTCGATACCAAGCAGGAAAGCGTCCGTAACACGGTGAGCAACAACATCGTGAACAATAGTGCAACGGTGAACGGCGGTTCGCTCAACAGCGCATCCGGCAACATCGGCGTTAACGTAGCGGCCGGAGACAACAACGCCCAAAGCAATGACGGCGCGCTGACCGCAGCTGACGCAGCGTTCGTTTTCGCCAGTGCGCAGTCGTTCGGTTTTCAACAGGCGGCGAACAACGGCACTGCGAACTTCGGCGTAGACAATTCGGCATCGCTTAGTGGCGCACTTATCGGCGTCCGGGGCAATGTCGGCGTCAACGTGGCGGCGGGCAACAACAACGTACAGGCGAATGCACTCGCCGCATCAGTCGGGTTCGGTACACAGTTGGCGAAAGCGAGCTCGTATACGAACCAGGTCGCGGCGGGTAACACGACATCGAATGCCGGTGCCAGCACACCGCAGGCGGTGACCCAGACCATAACCCTGACAGGCCGCTATGCGGGCATCGTGGATCAGTACCGCGACGTATTCCCCGATACCTGGGGTGGTTTCAACGCCGGACAGGTCGACAACGGCGGGAACCATCCCTGCTGCCTGCGAACGGGACACATAGACCTCGACACCGGGGTGCAGGCGGGCGGACCGGCGCCCGTGGGATCTGCCACCGATCGGCCACAAGCCAGCGGTCTGCTCGCAAACGGCAACCCTAACAGCGATCTGAGCACCACTGGCGCCCTCACCTTCAACGAAGCCGGCGACCTTCGCCTGAGCGGCACGATCAGCACCCTGCTCCCGGTTTTCCGCCCGCACGTGAACAACGCGTCGCTCTCGGGCGGCGCGCTCGGCGGCGCGCAGGGGAACATCGGGGTGAATATCGCTGCAGGTACGAACAATCTGCAACGCAACAGCCTCGCTATTGCTGTGGGCTTGGGTCGCCCAGGTGTTACCACGCCCCCGCCCGGCGGCGGCGGTGGCGGCGGCGGGGGTTGATCTGGGCTTTTGCATCATAGAAGTTTCCCGGCCGGCTTGCCCGGCCGGGTTTTGTTTGTCTCGCGGCCTATAAATCCAAACCAGGGGGAGTCATGGCAGCCGACTACCGCACGTCGCATCAGAAACAGCTGCACTCATTTTCTATCCCAACCGTCCTCCTGCTAGTCCCCGTCTTCCTGTTTACGTTCTCGATCCATGCACGAGCTGTTGCCGCTCAGATGAACTTCGGCAACATCCTGCCTGGTGGGAGCCTCGTCAGCAAGGCTGTGGTCAGCATGCGGGAAGGCCGCTACGTCGACTTGATACAGCAACAGACCGATTTCAGCTGCGGAGCCGCAGCCGTTGCCACCATACTTAATTATGCCTATGGCAAGAATCTGTCCGAGACCGAGGTCATTGAGGGAATGCTGGCAATTGCCGACGAGGAGCTCGTTAAGACACAAGGGTTTTCCCTGCTCGATATCAAGCGGTACGCGGAAACGCTCGGCATGCGCGGTCGCGGTTATGAAGTTGCGTCGGACACACTAGACAAGATCAAGATCCCGGTAATAGCGCTGCTCGACATCAGAGGCTATAAGCATTTCGTCGTGCTGAAGAAAACGGAAGGAGAGCGCGTTTTCCTGGGCGACCCGGCATTGGGGAACCGATTGATGTCGAAGGAGGAGTTTATAAAGGGATGGAATGGCATCGTGTTCGCACTGATCGGCCAGGGATTCTTGGCGAATACAGTCCTGATTAATCCTCCGGCTCCGTTGACGGCAAGAGGGCTGCGCAGCGTGCATGCCACCAGACTGACAGATACGCAGTTGCTTGAGTTCGGATTTACACACGCCGACCTGTTCTAGCCGATCGGCTGATTTGGCCTTCGCCAAACTCAAAGTACCAAAGAAAACGTCATCCGGAGAATCGCATGCGCTCAGCACTGATAGCCCGCCATCTGGAAATCACGCTTGCGAGAATCCCCCGAGCAGTAGCATCAGCCGCAGGGACAATGCTGGCCCTGTGGCCGGCCGTGTCCTTCGGCCTTTCTCCCGACGTGTCGACTTTTGATAACGCGAGAGAAGTTGCTGATGTCGAACTAGGCACAATGCGCGGACGATTCGTCGCGGGAGGCGCGATCGTGCAGTTTGGCATTCAGATGATCACGACCTGGCAAACCCAAACAGGCGAAGCGCTGCGTGCGGGTGCCGAGCTGCGTATAACCAACCTCGGCAGCGGGACCCCGGCCATCGCCTTCATACCTGTGCTCAGCATCACTGAACCGCTGCGCGGCTCCGCAAGCCCGGCCGCGCGTGATCCACTGCAATCTCAGAACGGTTCGATTAACAGCGTGAGCACTGGCAGCGTACTGAGCAGTGCCAGTGGCGTAGTACAGGTAATTCAAGTCGCGGGGGACCACAACAGCGTGAATCAGAGCGCAGCGATCGAAACATCAAGCGCCCCACTGGGAGAAGCCGCGAACCGGGGCGTGACGCTCTCTGCACCTGCAAGGCAATCAATTGCCAGTCCCACTGGAGCAGTGGTTTCGGTCGCACTGGAACCCAAGAGTATGACTCTGGAAGCAAGCGTGCCGGGTCAGGGCACTGTCTTGCAGCAAATACGCGGTGCGGGACTCCCCGGGGCGACTGCTCCGGGGCTTGTACAACAGACGCGTCTGATGGGTGATTTACACACGGTTAACAATTCAGTCCTCCTGCGGATACAGACGGTTCCCAATCAGGCGCGACTCACCGGGATGACGCCTGCGATGCTGCAGGGTATAAGGCCTGTCGGCGCGTTCTAGTCTACGAGACTCTCTTCTCCCGGTGCCTCCGTGCAGCCGGGCTCCCATCTGCGCCCATTGCTATACCTGCTCGAGCCGCGTTATCCTGCTGCCAGTTTTCCGAAGCGACAGCACGTGTTAACTCAGGGAGAGAACAATGGCGGGTGTCGGGGGTGAAAGCACGTACGTAAAAAAAATGGCGCGGGCCGGAGCGCTGGCAGGAATACTATGGTCCGCTTTGCCGCCGGTATATGCAGCCGAGGTCAACGCCGTTGCCTTAACGGAACGTTATAACGAGCTGAAAGACAGTTATGACAAGCAAGCCCGCGAGCTTGCTGACCTTAAACAACGTATGCAGGAACTGGAGCAGCAGTTCCGTGGCATGGGCGTTCCGTCTTCGAGCCGCCCAAGAACTGTCGCCCAAGCCGGCCCTCCGCCATCGGCGCCCGGAACATCGGCGCCCGGGACATCGACACCAGAACCGAGCACAGACCCCGACAAACTGCTGAAAGAACCGCCCCGCACGCGCAGCGTAGAGGCGATCTACCAGCAGCGCGAAGCTCTGTTTGAACAAAAGTTCACGCTTGAGCCCAGCTTCTCGTACGCCCGCTTCGATCGCAGACTGATCAATTTGAGCGGGTTCCTTGCTCTCGATGCGATTTTCCTCGGAACCATCAATGTTCAGCAAACGAAGTCGGATGTCTTTACGTTTGACCTCACCGGCCGCTGGGGGCTTACCGACCGCCTGCAACTCGACGCAAACGTGCCCACACTCTACCGTCATTCTCGTTTCTTTTCCGGGGGTGCTGGCGGTGCCGGAACCGCGCTCAGCGAAGCGACAACTTCAAACGGAGGCCTCGGGGACATTAGCATGGGGGCGCATTATCAGTTGTTCCGCGAATCGGGCCGAATCCCGGACGTGGTGGTAAATGCCCGCTTAAAAGCGCCTACAGGCGCCGAGCCATACGGCATCAAAATAGTCCAGCCAGACCCCAATAACACGAACTTAACGATTCCTCAAAAGTTACCGACGGGCAGTGGTGTATGGACAACAAGCGTCGGCCTGTCGGCACTGCGAACTGTCGATCCGGCAATCGTGTATGGCAATATCGGCTTCATACATAATATTGCTCGGAGTTTCGACGACATCAGCACGCAAGTCGGCATCGTAACGCCGGGTAAAGTGGACCTGGGAAACGCGTTTACCTGGGGCGCCGGTCTCGGGTTCGCACTCAACGAACAAATGAGCATGACTTTTGGCTTTAGTCAGCTCATCTCGCAGGCGGCGCGCACTCGGGCAAACGGCGGCGCTTGGAGCAAGATTGTCGGCAGCGAGGCCAATGCCGCCTCATTCAACTTCGGGCTTACCTACGCCTTGGGCAGCAAAGCCACTTTGATCACCAACTTCGGCATCGGCCTCACTCCCGACGCTCCGGATTTTTCGGTCAGCGTTCGACTGCCGTACGGATTTTAATTCTCAGAGCTGGCGTTCGCGGCGTAAACCTGAGCGTCCCCTCGAACGGTGACGCTTAGCGCTTCTCGGGTTTACCGGTTTACCGCCCGACAATTCTTTCGGCGTGACGGTCGATGAGCCACGCCGTTCCGTACGCCAGCCCGAACCCGGTGGTGGCCCACAAGGTTCCAACGATGAGAACGTCCCAATGCTCGGTGGCGTGAACCAGTGACAGAACTATGCTGATCAAACAGTTGATCCAGCCCACCGCTCGCACGGATGCGGCGAAGCGTCTTAACCGCATGCAGTCGACCCAGGACATTCGGTAGCCACCAGCCCGCTATATATATCCATACGCGCCACACGCCGCGCAACTCATCACTCTGGCTCATTCTTCCCATATCGCGAGGGAGGCAGATGGGCATATTCGCTAATTTTCGGCTCTTGCCGATGCCTCTCGTCATTAATTCTCTGCGTTGAACGACGAGATGGCTTCGAATGAACGCACGTCGGATCCCCCGTCGCACCTGGACCGAGCCCTGGAGTGACGCAGCGATCGATTAGAGCAAAGGTAATGCCACGTTCTCAAGTCAGGCGCGAGAGGGTTTGACGCGCCTAAATTCCGAACACGACCTGTAACCTGTGTCACGAATTCCTTACAGAACGCAGGCGATGAGGTGAATAGGGCGCGAATTGCGCGGCCCGTCCACACGCACAGACGCACAGACGCACAGACGCCAGCATCGCTTATGGACGACTTGGAGTGTGGAACTCGGTTGCGTTGCTCAGAGGTGTGGGAGCGCAGAATATTTATCGCTTAGATACGACTCGCACGCGTTGGCCTCATTGCGGTCATGAGGGGCGTGATAACAGCTGGAATATGCGGGCATACACTTTGTATGAGCCTTCAGCGCGACGTTGCGAAGCGCCCGGGACTACGTGGGACCGACTCATAGCTATAGCCATAGCGCGATGGGAAGGTCGGTCCGATTCCGCGACGGTCACATGCCGATTTGGTTATCGCCTCGTAAAAATTTGGAATGGGGCTCCGGCAAAGACGTAGCGCAGGGCCTGAAATTCTTCTGCACGAACGTTTCCACGCTTTCTTCGCCATACTGCGCCAGCACGAAAGCTTTAGGCGCATCTTCGGCCAACGTACGCCCCTGTAGCGTAATTCGTGTCCGCGTTTCGATCGGCTTTGCAAAGCGTTTTCCCAGCTCGTAGAACCGCTGCGTCTCGGCTGAGTCGATGATCAACTGAGACCTGCCCACGGATCGCACGTCGACAACCACCGTCGGACGGACGCATAGCCGATTTTCGATGTCCACCGCTTCGGTCGGGCGCGCGGACCTTTCACCATTGGCCACGAGCTCGAGAGTCCATGGGCCAGCGATAGGTCGCTGCGAGAAGACGGGGCATCGATCCACGACGCGGTACAGCACGGCGTCGCCCCGAGGGATCATGCAGCTAACATTGCCATGATGGACCAGTGCCGCAATGTCTGCCCGGTGCGGCAGCGAACATCCGAGGCTCGAGAAAGCGAACAAAAAGGGCAAGAGTACAAATTTACCTCCGGGAAATGGCACGGTGCCCCCCTTTCAAACACTCATCAAGCTGAGCTGTTTCGGCGTAGATACACCGTTTACAGCCAGGCGCACGCGTTTGTCCTACACAGGTGTCACGCCTCGCTGTCAGTCGCACATGATTGGCGTGTACGGTGCGATGCCGCGGCATTCTGCAATTTATGCGCCAGGTTTTCGAGCGAGTCGAAAACGTTGGTCCGATTATTGCGTAACCGAGAATGGTGCCAGCGGATTCCCACCCTGGGTCCGTTGGGACCAAGGCCCGGGCACAGCCGTCGCCCGGGCCTTTTTGGTTTGGCTATACCGCAATTAGCGTCTGATGCACGTCGGCAACGCTGTTCCCGATCGCTGCACAGGGAGTACGTTGTATGCCTCAGCGACTGTTAGTCCGCCTAAGAGGGATCGGTCGATGGCAACGAAACCACAGGATCCGCCCAAGCACGTCACCTTCCACGTTTCAACCCAGCAACGCCCAGACGTCGAGCACCCGCTCGCTGCGTATGTGTTCGATGCTCGCGGCGAGCTGGTGGAACGTGCACACGTCGGCGATGAGCGCAGCGACAACCGTGCCGTGTGCAATGCATGGGTCCATATCTGCGAGGTGGATCGTGTGGCCCGGCTGATATCGAAGCTTCCAGATCCGGACGTGTTGCGCCTGCGTGATGATTTGCTGGACATCATCCGCAATGCACCTATTCCTCGACCGATTCCAGATCCCGATCCGGAACCATTCCCACCGG
>JAOAPO010000229.1 GCA_025462945.1 Bryobacterales bacterium | reverse complement strand
GAAGCGGCTTTAGCCGAAGCCAGCAGTTGACTGTCTCTCCGACGCTGAATTACAAGAAGTTCTTCCTGGCCGGATTTTACACGCTCTCCTACGGCAAGAGCGATGCGGAAGGCCAGCCAGCCGACCCCTACAATCTTCGTGCGGAATGGGGTCCTGCGAACTACAGCGACACCCGGCATCGGCTGATGATCCTGCTCAACACCAGTTTGCCCACGAAGCGGCTCTCGAAGTTTTCCACCAGCATCCAGTTCCAGTCGCAGAGTGGTTCGCCTTACACCATCACGAGCGGCCGGGATCTGAATGGCGACTCGATTTTTGGTGAACGTCCGGGGCTGCTGCCGGGTGTGGAGGCGACGTCGTGCGCAGGCGGGACACAGGCGTTCAAGCCGGCGTTCGGCTGCTTCAACCTGGTGCCTGCGCCGGGTACCGCGCTGGGACGGAACAGCGCCCGCGGCCCTTCGCAGACAAACATCATGAACTTCCAGTTGTCGCGGTCGTGGGTACTGAACCCGGACAAGGAAGTGGCCGGTGGTAAAGAAGCCATGATCACAGTGCCTGGGCCCGGCGGCACGATGGTGACGGTACCTGCGTCGATGATGGGCAACATGGGGAATGCCGGAGCAGGCAAGCGCAAGTACAACCTCACGTTCAGTCTGAATGCTCGGAATCCGCTGAATCATCCTACCTACGCGACTCCGAGCGGAGATCTGTCGTCTCCGTACTTCGGTGTTTTCCGCTCTTTGGCAAATCAGTTCGGGCCGTCGGGCGGAACGTTCAATCGGCAGGTTATGCTTCAGTTGCGCCTGAATTTCTAGCGGCAGTGTCAACGACAGACGTGGTAGCGACATAGATATAACGTCCTTCTGCCTGCCCGCAGCGTTACTGCCGACACCGCACTGGTCTTTTTCGGGGCGGATCGGCTACTTGGGTATCCCTCCTGCAATGTCCAGGCGGTAAAGGAAGGTGGTCTACAAGTGCCGTCGCCGTAGACGGTAACGCCGTTTTGCGTTCCCAATTCTTCAGCTGACGCCGTCTTCACGATGTGATCATCGATCAAGGGAGAGCCATAGCCGACCGATTGTACCGCCACTCACTGACCAGCTTTTCATTTTCGGCATTACAGACCCTAGTTTGGCGAAGGCGGGCTAATCTGATCAATCACGACCGTCTCAACCGTGATGGTCCGTTTTTCGAGCTTAAGACCAAGGTCACGAAGGGCGGTCTGCAGCGTGATCTCATCGGGGTTCGTGCCGTCGCCGTGGGGCGAATAAACCAGATCGAAGTCGTAGGTGCCACTCAGTCCGGTTTCGTCTTCTAACGGCGCGCGGTTGAAGTTCATGACGATCTCGGCCAACATATCGATGCCGCAGCTTCTAAACTCGGTCAGGTAGTTGGGTAAGGCAACCTTTGTAGGGGCGGAGCAGGGCTTATCCGCTGCGGCTGGCTTAAGCTTAGCGCCGGTCTTAACCTGCACGAGCGCGAACGCCTCAATCTGTTTTGAATATCTGTGGCTCTTCAGGCCGAAGCGGTCCGCGAGCAGGTTTCGAAGCATGGCCCGGGCGAGCTTACGGTTGAGTTCCGTGCCGTCTGTCACCGCAGAGATGTCGTAAAAGATTTCGTCTTTGGCCGACATCTCCAGTTGATAGGGCTTTAGGTCAAAGGCCTCCAGCAGCAAAAGACGCAGATTGTATCCCTCCAGCTTCAGCGATCGACCAGAGATCGTGCGGCCCGCAATCACGTGCAAGGGCACCCCGTGCGGCTTTATCGAAGCGACGTCAAACTGCTGCGCCCCGAGGACTGCCGTCGTGCAGAGGTAAACAACGGCGAAGGCTGTGTTCCATAAACTCGACATCGATACAGAATATCTAATTTCCGCGTCCGTACAGCTCACGGAATCTCTAGCCATCGCAGCGCGGAAGAGATATCCGCATGGTCGGCGGAGCGATGGACTGCACGCCAAGTAAGTTGCCGCAACCAAATTCATCTCGAACAGCTTCCGCTTTGTCCGTATCAGATCAATGTTTGCGGCAGCGCCATCACCAAAGAGCATCCGCTACAAGCATTGCGCCTTAAAAGTCCGGTTACCATCCATTGAGCACCGCGTGTCGCCGACAACCTCGAACGAGGGACGTGAGCGCTGTATGCGAGCCGGCTCTGAACACCGGTGAGCAGGGCCCAACAGCTAGCGATATTTGCGGTTAGCGTTCGAATTCGTAGCTGGACAAGTTTCGGTACCATGTGACTCCGGTGGGACGAGCTAAATGTTTTGAGAGTCGCGCAAATCGCATGCAGGGCATTTTAGACGCGTTGCCCGTATCTTCAAACGGTCGTACGGGTAATACTCACCAGATGGACGAGAGCATAGTCCGGCAAGCTTTCGAAGAACACAAGGACGCGGTCTACGCCTTCGCGTGGCGAATGACCAACTGCACCGCGGCTGCCGACGACCTCACCCAAGACTGCTTCGTAGAACTGTTTCGTCAATCCAACAGCTTCAACCCGGCGCGCGGCAACCTCCGCAACTATCTCCTTGGCGTCACCCGCAATCTAGCTCTCAAGCGCTGGCGAAAGGAGAATCGCTTCCTTGCTTTCGACGACGACTTCGCTCACGCCGCGGCCCTCGACGGACTGGCGGATACCGCGCTCGCGGTCGCGGCCGCAATCCAGTCTTTGTCGCCGCTGCAGCGTGAGGTCATCATCCTGTTCGAGTACGAGGGCTTGACCCTTCAGGAAATCGCCGCTATCACCGAAGGCGAAACAGGGACTGTCAAATCGCGACTCTACCGAGCGCGCGAAAATCTGCGCAGAGCGCTGGCCTCATTTCGACCTGTAAACAGAGGATTCTGAAAATGCAACCGCTGAATGACGACGAACTGAAAGACCTCCTTCGCGCGTGGCGAGCCCCGCGGGCCCCCGATCACCTCAAGACAATGCTTTTTGCACCGCGCCCGCGCGGGTGGCGTCGGTTGCTGACCGCCTCGGTCACTGTTCCGGTCCCGGTCCTGCTGCTCGCTTTGATCCTTCTTACGACACTGTTCTACTTTGCACGGAAACCCGCCCGCGCCGTCAGCCTTGCAGATTTTCAACCCGCCAAAGAACTCAATGTCCGCGTAATCAGGAGCAATTATGAACAGCATTAGCCGTCTCTGTCTCATCGCCGTTTCCCTCGCCGCACCGCAGGTTCATGCCCAGCAACTCCGTACAGCCACCTGGAACACGGATCGCTTTCTCCTTCGCTACCGGACTATGCTGGAACCCGTACGCCTCCAATCGGAGCTCAGTATAGGTGGCGGCGGCGCCGACGACGCCACCACGAACCACCGGGTTCTAATCGACGGTCGCCAAAAGAAGTACCTAGGTTACGATCTTAGCGTCGATCCAAAAGGTGGCGGTCGCTTCAGCGTAAACATCAGACCGCTCACCATGACGCCGGAACATCTGCAATTCTTTCGTCTTGACAACAGCTATAGCCCGATGCCGCTGCCTGCATATCCGGGTGTTATCTCCGTCGGTGACGGCGAGAC
>JAOAPO010000217.1 GCA_025462945.1 Bryobacterales bacterium | reverse complement strand
GGGGGTTCAAGTCCCCCTTCGCGCACAGTGAATGGTTAGGACAACGAGTCGGTTCTAGTTCAGAGAATTGGCCGTGGCGATCAGATGATGATCGCCACGGCCCTTTCTTTGTTGGCGATACATGACTCGACGCGTGAGCAAGGGATGAATGGGCGCCGTGAAGGCAGAAGAGGCGCGTCTGATGTGCCGGACTCCGCCCCAGGGCGACTCCATCTGGTACTCAGAGCCGCGATAGCAGCTCTCGCTTCTTGCTCGTGAACTCATCGTCGGTGAGCACTCCGGCTTCGTGAAGTCTTCCGAGACGTTCAAGCAGTTCGATCGCCGAGGGTTCATCCGAGATAGTTGGCACGGGAATATCTCCCCGGATCGGAATGCCGAGTTTCCGCAGAAGAGGCACCAGGGTCGCCCTTACAACGGGTGCCTGTGCGTTATCAATCTGGTAGACGGCTGCTGTTCCATCCCGCTTGTGGGCGGTCACGAGCACACGCGCGATGGTCCCCTTTGTGGCAAGGCCAGCGACCCCGAACAAGACAGTGGCTGCGACCCTCGACTTAGCAACATCTCCGCCTTCAACTGAGATTCCATCACAATCTGCCCAGTAAACGACTCCTTGCTCCGCCGCCTTACCGGCCCCCGTTCCGATGAGGGTCGAATTTAGGACTAGCGTCTCGGGATAGTTTTGTGGAACCGTGCCGGGGAGGCCGCCGAGGTAAGTAGCCGATTCGAATCGGAGCGGCGGCGTTTGCGCGCTAAGGGGTTGCTCAGCGAGCGGTACCTTCGGCACAGCAGCATCTATTGCGGCTTGAAGTGTAGCGACGAATTCTTGTATTTGTGCACGGTGTTTTGACCTGCTGGAGGTCTTCAGGGTGTTCAACTCTGTTGAAGCTCCCTGGGTTGGCGTCGACTCACCTTGCAAAATGAGCCGTAGCGCACCGGTTCCCCACGCGGGCTCCGGTTCGAAGTCGACGCCAACTATGGAAGTCAACGGGATTTCCCGAGGCGAAGCCAGGCTCTTTTGCGACGAGGCGGTGTACGGGTCAAATACCAGTCGCACTGACGTCTCGGTCACATACATGACCCCGTCTTTTCCAGCGAGTTCTTGCACCCTGACCTCCACGCTGATCATATGGGACCAACGCGGCGACCGGTGACATCGTTTGTTTGCCCTCGTGCGGTTCTGCGGGAGGGCTGTCGTTCTCCGGAAGCGCGACCCCAATAGGTTTGGGAAGCGACGTAGTCGTAGCCCTGCTCCGTCTGTAATTCAGTGTTCAGATCCGTAAGGTCGCCGCCAATGTATCGATCAGAGTGGTTCGGTGATCGTCGGGCATTTCTTGAGCAATTTCGGCCAGACGGCGTTTGCGAGGCTGTCGGCTGTTTCATTCAGACCGAGGGTCGACCTGGATGCTGGGCGACTGCTGGTTTACAGGCCAAACCAAAGTCGGCGTTCTTGAATGATTCACACACGCGTCGACTTAGTCGGGCGAGCAGTCCCACGTCGCCTGCGCCCGTTTCATCCAAGTTCTGATATTTCATCGACACTCCAGTGGTTGACGATCCGCGGCCGGGCGACCACCTAGCAATAGAATCGCGACACCCGTTCATAAAATGAGCATTCAACGGGACCCGGCGATCGGTGTACTGCGAGTCTGCAATCAATCTGGCCGCAGTGCGGACGGCAGGCGCGGAAACCCAACGAGAAAGCGGATGTAGTAGTTGTCCACAAAAACGACCGTTCGGACATTGTCGTCCGAGAGCGGCTTCGAAGTCGAAGATGTGATTATCGAGCTGGTGCGGCAGGGACTCCACTACGCCAAAGATCCGAGCGCCCCGATCCGCGACGAACACCAGCGAAAGGCGCGCGCTGCTCTAGGGCTTCATCCACCGTCCGATGAAAGGAAGAAGCGGTTTTGGGAGCAAGAACTCGGCCTCGATGTGCATGAACTCCGAGCGCTCCTTCGAGAGCTTGGCTTCCGCGATTCAGAACGTGCGCGGACATTGCCAAAAGGTGCTCAATCAAAATTGCGAGCTTATGCGTCCGCTCGCGATCGATCCACGCGGACGATTCCTTCGTCGCCCGCCGCCCTGACCACCTCGCCCGAAAAAATGCCGCTAGCCGTTGCAATGGCCTGGCGCCAGATCGGTCAGAAGCGGGTGAGTCATTTCTTGGAGGCTGTCGACCTTCGTACGATCCACGAGGAGCTCGAACAGGATGCCGAGCTTGCGATGGATCCGATTTCCCCACCTGGTGTTAAGAGCGAACACCTTCTCGAGTCAGCGTGCATGCGGCCGCAAACTGGGTGGCCGTCGGACGCTAAGTACCCGACCGTCGAGATGGCTGCTGCGGCACTTGTGCATTCCGTTGTGAACAATCATCCATTCCACAACGGAAACAAGCGCAGCGCACTAGTTGCGATGATGGTGTTCTTGGACAGAAATAATCATTGGTTGCGCCCCACCGTGCAACAGAGCGATCTTTATATGTGGATACTCGAGGTAGCCCGCCACCGTGTCCTGCCCGACGGCTATCAATATCCAAATCTTGCGGACTATGAAGTCCAAGCTATGGCAGATTGGATCCGCAAGAACTCGAGGCCAATCGAAAGGTCCGAGCGACCCATAACCTGGCGTCAACTCAAGAGCATTCTCGAACACCAGTTTGGCTGCACGTTCGAATCGCGCACGCGAGGGAAAGTAACGATCCGGCGGATTGTGACTGTAAGGTCGCGTAACCTCCTGCGCGGTTTCCGCCGTGAAGACCAGCGGCAGTACCTGATGACCATTGGAGGCGAGGGACGCGAGGTGGGCCTGGGCACTGTCAAGAGCTTAAGGTCCGCTCTATGTCTGACCGAGGATTTCAATATCGACTCGGCAGTTTTCTACGGCGATGTGCGGTCCGCGGATCAATTCATTTCAAAGTATCAGCGAGTGCTTCGCGACTTGGCACGTGTCTAGATCCCCGAACTTGCGCTCGGACTGCGTCGTCAGCGGGGTGCGGACCATCCGCAGTTCCACTACGTCACGCTCGGTTTTCTGTTGCCATCGGGTATGAATCCCTGCTTGCGATAGAACGCCTGCGCTCGTGGGTTGGGGTCCGCTACCCAGAGGGCTGCGCTCTGGTGCGGGTCGACGACGGCGTTCA
>JAOAPO010000170.1 GCA_025462945.1 Bryobacterales bacterium | reverse complement strand
GTCTGCTATGGACCGGAGCGAATCCCCTGCACTGCTGGTCATTCACGGCATCGGCACGCAACCTCCCGGCGAGGTTCTGTCGCAGTGCGTCAACGGGCTCCTCAGTGTCTGCTCCAAAGCGACACTCCAGGACTCCCGCTCCTCTTTTATCCGCCCGGAAAGCATCATCGCTAACAAGCTCGATGCCGTGCGGATCGTCACCCCCGACGTCACTATCCGCCTGTACGAAGTGCACTGGGCAGACCTCCTGCCCGACGAAGCCGTCAGCGGCAGTTTCTCTAAGTTCGACTTCGAAGAAACCACCTGGTTTCCGTGGCTGAACTGGCGTGCCGGACTGCTGCCTCGCTCGGAGTACCCACGCTGGCTGATCTGGGCTCGCACTCTCGAACTTCTGCTGCTCCAGATCGCCATGTCACTGGGGCTTGAAATCGTCATGGGGAGCCGCAGGCTCACCGCCACTGCGCTGGACCAAACCGCCGCGGACGTCTGGAACTATGTTCATTCCCTCGCTGGTGAACTCGCTCCCAACTCGCCGCTCATCGGCTGCAGTGAACGCATTCTCGACCGTATGGAAGCCATGTACGAGCGCGCCAGGGCAGAGGGCGGCCCGGGCAGCCCCGTACACGTCATGGCACACAGCCTCGGCTCTGTCATCGCGTGGCACGGCATCGTCCGGCGTCTGCCGCCCAACTCCGTCGAACGCCTGATTACCATCGGATCTCCGCTTGAGAAGGTCCGCTTCATTTGGGCGAGCCTCTTTCCACTGACCTTTGACTGGACCGGTGAGTGGCTCAACTTTCACACGCCCCCGGATCCCGTCTCCGGCAAAGTAAAGCGCTTCGACGCCTCCGCTCGCGTACAAAACTTCCGGGTGTGGGGGATCGGAGGCGTCGGCGAGGCGCACGTCGGCTACTTCCGAAATCCGCGCGTGATGAGCCATGTCGCGACAGGCCTCGGATTGCAGATCTCGCTGCGCGCCGTTTCTTCCACGCCATCGTGGCTCACGCGTCGAGCATTAGACCTCGCCGTGCCCCTTGCGGCGAGCACGGTCGTGGTTCTTGGAACCATGCTCACGGTAGCCTTCTTCGCGGCTGTAGTCTGGCTGACGGGCTTTCTCGTCGGGCTCGTGTTGCCGCCGCGCGTAGCACAAGGCTGGCGAACATTCTGGGTGTGGAGCATGCCGGCGCTCTGGCTCGTGTTTCTAACCAAAGACGGCCTCAACCGCGCCAGAGTCAGACACCAGCGACGCTGGTGCACCCGGGCAGAATGCCCTTTGCCCGCGCAAACCCGCACACCCGAGCTAACGCCTGCACAACAGCTTCCGCCGACGGATCGCTGACCGGATTCACCGGAACAAAAAGCACCGTCTCTTCGCGCCGCGAAAGCACGTTGTACCCGACCATCGCCCGCATCAGCCAAACAGCAGTTCGCACAGTGGAGCACTCCACTCCCAGCCATCCCGCATACGCTACATCCGCCACCGCAAGCCCCGTCGCATCCCGGATAGCCTCCGACATCGTTCCCCGAAGCAACGCATCGCTCTCAGCCTGAAACTCGAAGCCCGATACCGCGGGCTGGATCAGCGGCGACTCGCGATCCATATTCGTGAACAACTCCGCGATCACGCGCTGCTGCGCTGACCACATGTGATCCACCCAGTAGTGACAGGTCTTCGCGATCACCGTCACCACGTTTTTGATCTCCTTCTCAATCCGGTACCCAGGCCCCGAAGGAAGGTAAAGCACTCTCCCGTCGCAACGTGCCGAAACGTTTTCCATCACAATGGCGCGCCCCAGCCACCCCGCCATTCCCGCACTGCCGCAGTCAATCTGCACCCAGCCGGGTATCTGGGACTGACTTACGGCCACACCCGCGGCAAGGTTCACGCCGCGGCAGATCTCCGCCGTCACTTCTCTGTACTTTGCCGGCTGCGCCTCAATCTCTTCAGGCGAACCAGGCTCCAGCAGTCTTCCCTTGTGCGGAGGGCCGCCCGCCATCGCGAGGTCACAGAACGTCCGCCAGATTTCATTCCAGGCCACCTTCCCGTCAGGGCCGTACTTCAGTGCCGCCGACCCCATGGATACGGGTCGCACTTCCTCGGCACGGTCCTGATACTCCTCCGGCAGAATCGTCTGGATTCTGAGTTCCAGCGATTCGAACGCCCTCTGGTCTTCCCGCCTTATCGCCATGAACTCCCCCAAAATCCTAGCTTAGCGGGACCACCGCCTCGCACCGCAGGCAGCGAGTGTTCGTGGAAGTCGAATTCCTCGAAACAAATGAAAACGCAACGACTCTACGCCTGCGAAACCAACAACTCGGCCCGTTTGGCTGATCCTGGCTAACTGCGTACATTAGTCATTTAGGCCCGCAAACATTCTTGAATCAGCGGGTCCTCGGTCACAGACGCCATTGGCTTTTGCGGGTAAGATCCTGGGTAGAGAGTCACCCGGCAGAGTTATACACGAAAGGAAATCGCAAATGACAGCGACGGCACCCGCAAGCCTTCAAACAGGCCAACGCTCCCAAGGTAAGCAGACCCAACGCAGCACCCTGGCCAAAGGACTCGGCTGGTTCAGCATCGGCCTGGGCGTTGCCGAAGTGATCACGCCCGGCGTCGTAAGCAAGTTGATCGGTGTGAAAAACGACGCTAAAACGCGCAAGGTTCTGCGCGGCTACGGAATGCGTGAGCTCGCCGCCGGCTTCGGCATTCTCACCCACTCTCGCCCGTCCGGCTGGGTTTGGAGTCGCGTGGCGGGCGATGTAGTCGACCTCGCATCACTGGCCACGGCGATGCGCACGCCAGCCAACGATAAAAGCCGCCTCGCTGCAGCCACCGTTGCCGTCGCAGGCATCACCGCGCTCGATGTCGTATGCGGTCAGCGCCTCAGCTCGCAAACCCCAACCGAATCCGGAACCAGCAGCACCCAGGACAACAACACGAAAGTCATCAGGAGCATCATCGTCAACAGTTCGCCCGAAGCAGCCTATAGTTTCTGGCATAACTTCGAGAACCTGCCACAATTCATGACTTACCTGGAATCCGTCAAAAGTACCGACACCATCCGGAGCCATTGGGTTGCCAAGGGCCCCCTCGGCATTACCACCGAATGGGATGCGGAGGTCGTCCGCGATGAACCCAATCGCCTCATCGCCTGGAAGTCCCTGGAAGGCGCGCCACTCGACCTCGCCGGCTCTGTCCAGTTCGAGCCTTCACCGGGTGGCCGCGGCACCGTCATTCGTGTCCACATGGATTTTGCAGCCGAGGGTGGCGCCTTGAAATCGATGGCGGGCAAGATTCTTGGCACCGATCTTGGTATGAGAATCCAGCACGACCTCCGCAACTTCAAGCAGATTCTCGAACTCGGCGAAGTGACGCAGTCGGACGCCAGCATTCACTCCGGCATGCATCCCGCACAGCCAGCCGCATAACAACGAAAGCCGAAGGAGACTAACATGAGAGCAACCTGCTGGATGGGCAAGACCGATGTTCGCGTCCAAAACGTGCCCGATCCGAAAATCCTGAATCAGCACGACATCATCGTGCGCGTCACTGCGACTGCCATCTGCGGCTCCGACCTCCACCTCTACGGCGGCTTCATGCCCACCATGGAGAGCGGCGACATCCTTGGGCACGAGTTTATGGGAGAGGTCGTGGACACGGGACGGAACGTGAAGAAAGTCAAGAAAGGCGACCGCGTCGTCGTGCCATTCCCCATCGCCTGCGGCGCCTGCTTCTCGTGTCAGCGCAGGATGTATTCGCTCTGCGAAAACTCCAATCCCAACGCCGGCATCGCCGAAGCCATGCTGGGCCACTCCATCTCCGGTGTGTTCGGCTACTCACACATGCTTGGCGGTTTTGCCGGCGGTCAGGCCGAGTACGTGCGCGTTCCTTTCGCTGATGTAGGGCCCCTCGTCATCCCCGAGGGCGTCACGGACGAACAGGCTTTGTTCCTGTCCGACATCTTGCCCACCGGATACATGGGTGCCGAAATGTGCGACATCGAACCCGGCGACACCGTGGCTGTTTGGGGCGCGGGTCCGGTCGGCATCTTCGCCATGAAGAGCGCCTATCTCCTCGGCGCGGAGCGTGTCATCGCCATCGACCGCTTCCCTTATCGGTTGCAGCTGGCGGCGGAAAAGGTCGGCGCGGTCCCCATCAACTACGAAGAGAGCGACGTCGCTGAGGTGCTTAAAGACATGACCGGAGGTCAGGGTCCGGACAAGTGTATTGACGCCGTTGGGCTCGAGGCACACACGCACGGTGTCAGCTACGCCTATGACCGCATGAAGCAGGCGGTGATGGCTGAAACCGACCGGCCCATCGTCTTGCGCGAAGCTATCCGCGCCTGTCGCAATGGCGGCACCGTTTCAGTCATCGGCGTCTATGGCGGCTTCATCGACAAGTTCCCCATGGGCTCGGTCATGAACCGGTCGCTCACCATCAAGGCGGGCCAGTGTCACGTGCACCGCTACATGCAGCCCCTGCTCGAAAGAATCCAGAAAGGCGAGATCGACCCCACCATGGTCATCACGCACCGTATGAATCTGGACCAGGCAGCAGAGGGTTACCGCATGTTCAGCGACAAACTGGACAACTGCGAAAAGGTCGTCCTGCGGCCCAACTAAAACCGCTGCCTGTCGAACATCAACCTCGCACGCCTTTCAGAGCCGCGCGCAATAAGCAAGCGGGACCGCGAGAGCACCACCCAGCAGCCGATCACCATCGCGACCAAAGCCGGTGACGTCCGATGCGAACAGTTCGGTCAACCGTCCCGCGCAGCCATCGTTAGGGCCTTCGGTGCTGGCGGAGGCTTCGGTGGTCCCGCTGGCGGGCGCTACACTCGCCGGGCCGAAGGCCTCATCCCCCATGCCATCGCCTCGCTCTGCGTCGACGATCTCCTCGCCGGAATCGACTTCCTGTTTCGTGAGGGTGCCCGGAGGGTCGTCCTCGCCGGTCACTCGTTCGGAGGAGCCGTGGTGATTCAGGCTGGCCTCACCCACCCCGTCGTCGCCGCCGTGGCCGCCCTGAGCAGCCAGATCTACGGCACCGAGAGCGTCGAAATCTCAGCCCACGGCCTCTCCTGTTGATCCGCGGCATGCAGGATAAAATCCTGCCGCCTTTCTGACATCTATGCAAGGGCGAGACAGCCGAACGACATGATTCTTTACCCGGCTGCATGCATGGTCTCGACCAATGCGCCGAAGATCCCGACCGGGACTTAGCGCGTGGCTCCTGAAGGTCTGCTTATCGGCCCGCACTGCTTAAATCTGAGCCGATTTGATTTCCGCACGATACCGCCCCGGCGGCTGCCCAAACTCCCGCTTAAAGGCCCGATTGAAGGCAGCCTCCGACTCATACCCGACCTCGCCCGCGATCTCCGCCACACCGCGCGAGGTCTTCTCGAGCGACCGCGCCGCCAGCTGCAACCGCCACCGAGTCAGGTAACTCATGGGTGCTTCCGAAAGATACTTCGTAAATCGCTCCACCAGCGCCGAGCGGGAAATTCCCACCTCTTCCGCCAGATCCGCCAGTGTCCACGGATGAGCAATCCGGCCATGCATCAACCCCAGGCTTCTCCCCACAATCGGGTCGCGCGCCCCGGCCAGCCACCCCAACTGCTGCGACGGCAACCCTGCCACATAGCGCCGCAGCGTATCCACAAAGAGCGCCTCAGACAACTTCGCCAGCATCGCCTCACTTCCCACTCGACCCGAAGCCGCTTCCTCCACCAATTGCAGGATAGAACTCTCCAGCCATTGGCCAGAAGGATCGGTGCGTATATTCACCTTGAAGAGCGCTGGCAGCCCACTGAGAATGGGCCGGCTAAGCCAGGGATCGCACGTCATGTAGCCGCACACGAACCGGGTGGTTTCCCCACCGCCGCCCGCTCGAAGAGGACTTAGCTCTCTGGCCTTGACCTTGGCGGAAACTCCGTAGTTCGGGAATGGCTTCTTCACGCCTCTGCCGCTGCTCATGTCATGCGCGTCGCCGTGCGGCAGGACCACGATATCTCCGGGCCCGACTTCCGTTGCTTCGCCTGTGGCAAGTTCCACTGCCGCATGCCCCGCGAGAACGAAGTGGTACATAACCAGATGTGCCGCCCCTGGGGACAGCGTAGCCGTCAGCGTCTTCGATTCGGGGGACGAGTAACCCCACGGTGCCGAGAACTCCGCACTGAAGAACAGCGCACCATTTAGCCTGACTCCGTTCAGAATTTCAGAGAACGCATCCATTCCATTCCTGTTAGCCTTCCGCAATCGGACGCCCTGCAAACGGATCAGGTCTTCCGGCAAAACGAAAGCAAGCCTCTGGTTGCTCGGGCAACTCCGGGAGACGCTAAGGCATGTTATTACTTACGGCCGCATTGCACAATTGTAGGCCTGAACAGGACTCTTCGGCAAACTCTCAAACGCCCGGTCCGAGCAAAGGAGCTTACTAACATGAAACGCATTTTGATCTTTATCTACGGAGCAGCAAGCTACGCAGTCTTCCTCGCAACCTTCCTCTACGCCGTCGGCTTCATCGGCAACTTCGCCGTTCCGAAGTCAATGGATTCGCCGCCGGGCAGCCCCTGGGAGGTCGCATTGTCGGTCGACCTGGCGCTGCTGACCGTCTTCGCCCTGCAACACAGCATCATGGCCCGCCCCGCGTTCAAGCGGATGCTCACGAAGGTAATACCGCAAGCCATGGAACGCAGCACCTACGTTCTGGCCAGCAGCGTTGCACTACTGCTTCTCTTCTGGCAGTGGCAGCCTCTCGGTGGCAGCGTGTGGAACATCGAGAATGCAACCGGCAAGGCAGTCCTGTACGGCGGCTTCGCCTTCGGCTGGCTGCTCGTCCTGTTTACAACCTTCGTCATCAATCACTTCGATCTGTTCGGGCTGCGGCAAATCTGGAACCAGCTCGTCGGCAAGCCGCACACGGGCCTGCGATTCTCCACGCCCATGCTCTATCGCATCGTCCGTCATCCCCTCTACGTCGGCTGGTTCTTCGCCTTCTGGAGCACCCCGTCGATGACGTTAACGCATCTGGTCTTCGCCACGATGACTACGGCTTACATTCTCGTAGCGATCCAGTTGGAGGAACGCGACCTCATGGCCGTCCATCCTGAGTACGCGGAATATCGCAGGCAGGTCCCCATGATCGTCCCTGGCCTCCCGCGACGGCTCGACATTCCCAACGCTGTGCCTCAGCAGACCGGCACGCGAGCCTTCAACAATTAGAAGCGAGCACGCAGACAGGAGAACAGAATGAACGCAAACAGAGCTCTATGGGAAAAAGGCGACTTCACCGCCATCGCCGCAATGATGCGTCAGTCAGGTGAAGCCTTCGTCAACTCTCTCAGCATCGGCCCGCCTGTCCGCGTCCTCGACCTGGGCTGCGGGGACGGCACAAACAGCCGTTCCCCTCGCACGACTGGGCGCGGACGTTACTGGCATTGATATCGCCAGTAACCTCGTCGCAGCGGGTAACAAGCGGGCCGCTGCCGAAGGCCTGACCAACCTGAAGTTCCAGGAGGGAGATGCGTGCGACCTGGAGGGTGTGCCCGACCACAGCTTCGATCTCACCATCTCCGTCTTCGGGGCGATGTTCGCACCGCGCCCCTTCAACGTGGCGCGCGAGATGGTGCGAGTCACCAGGCCGGGCGGTCGCATCGTGATGGGCAACTGGATCCCCAACGATCCCACCTTCGTGGCCCAGCTTCTCAAGATCAGCTCCGCTTTTACACCGCCGCCGCCCGAGGGCTTCATCAGCCCCATGACCTGGGGCTCCGAGCCTCACATCGTAGAACGGTTCAGTCAGGCCGGCGTGCCCTCTGAGAATATCTCGCTGACCCGGGACACCTTCGTCTTCGAAGCGCCGCATCAAACCCCGATGCAAGTGATCGAAACCTTCCGAAGCTTCTATGGCCCCACCATGAACGCCTATGACGCTGCCGAAAAAAACGGGCGAGCCGACGATCTCCACCGCCAACTCGTCGAACTCGCCACGACGCAAAACACCAGTCCCAACGGAGGTAGCTCCATCCCCGCTACCTTCCTGCGGGTGACCGTCAGTGTTTAACCTGCAAAACCAAATGCAAAAGGAGAAATGAAATGAACAACAGATCAGAAGCTCTCGCACAACGTCTCGAGGCCGGTGCCACGGCCCTCGCAACCTTCGCGGCCTCACTCTCGGACGCCGGATGGCAAACCCGTGTCCCCGGTGACGGCCGCAAAGTCGGAGTTGTTGTCCACCACGTTGCGAGCGTCTACCCCATTGAGATCCATCTCGCCAGGCTCCTCGCCGGCGGTCAACCGATCACCGAAGTGACCTGGGATGTCGTCGCGGCAATGAACGCGGAGCATGCCAGAGAGAACGACACCGTGACGAAGGAAGCGGCGCTGGAGCTTCTCGCCACCAACAGCGCGGCTGCTGCCGCAGCCATCCGTGCTCTCAGTGATGAGGAACTCGACCGCGCGGCCCTCGTGTCGCTCAACAGCGACGCACCGCTCACTTGCCAGTTCATGCTCGAGGATCACGCAGTGCGCCACAGTTACCATCACCTGGCGAGGATTCGCGGTGCCCTCGCCCGTCAAACGGAAGCCATTGATCATACGTATCGATGAAGACACAGCCACATAATTAATGCGAGCAATTACGGATAACATGGCGTAACATCAGTTCACCACCGCGCATTTCGGACATCCTTTCACTTCGGTGACGGGTAGTTCGCGGGCGTATCACGACGGTGGAGCACGGAGGACAGATGGAACGAGCGCAGATCTGGAGACGCACCAGCCAGCTGCGATAACGGCTATCACCGTTATCGCAGCCGGGATGGCCGCGCAGGCGCAGGCACCGAATTATGTTGCGGTTAAAGCGGCCCCAATACTTCGGCGGTACGCATCAATGCGTCCGGGCATGTCGCCGCACAGTCCATGACCCCCCGTAGCGTCATCAGTATGTTCCGCACCATTCCGAACAGCAAGATCGATCCGGCAACGGATGACCTTGGACCGGGTTCCGCCGTGGGCATCGATATTCGCTTCCAGTTCCTGGGCGTAGGCGCTCGCGGGGCGTTTCGGACAGCACCGGACAGTCCTGTGAATGCGGCAGCTGACCACCTCCGTACCGCAGGCGCATTTGCGACAACGAACGTGACTGCACTTGCCCGGCGCGCCGCGCTCACGATCAGAAGCTGTACCGCAGGGCGAGCTGAATTTGCCGTGAGTCAATGCGCGTTCCGCTGATGACCCCGTAAGTCGCTGTCCGCAGCGTCGACCCCGGCTGCGCAAAATTCGGGTGGTTGGGCAGATTGAAGAACTCTCCGCGCAGGTCTACCTTCTGGCGGCCTTCACTCCATGTAAACGCCTTATTGACTGAGGCGTCGAGACTTGCGATGCCAGGCCCGGTCACCGTATTCCGTCCGCTCGTGCCGAACCGGAAGTCTGTGATCGCTGCCGGATTCTGGCCAATTCGAT
>JAOAPO010000146.1 GCA_025462945.1 Bryobacterales bacterium | reverse complement strand
ACAAAGGTCACATTTTCAAGATCAAAAACGACCCGCGAGTGACGCCGCTGGGAAGAATCATGCGGCGCTATAGCCTCGACGAATTGCCGCAGTTATTCAACGTATTGCTGGGCGAGATGAGCCTGGTGGGGCCGCGGCCGCTGCCGGCGGAAGATCTGGATCCGGATGGGCTGAGCCGCGAGCACGCGGCCTGGGCCGAGCAAAGGGTGCAGGTCAGGCCGGGCATCACTGGCATCTGGCAGATCTCGGGTCGGAGCGACGTCAGCTTCGAGCAGATGGTGGAGTTCGATCTCGAGTACATTCGCAACTGGTCTTTGGGCCTTGATATCCAGATCCTCCTGGAGACTCCTCTGGCGGTCTTCTCGGGGCGGGGAGCTTACTAACCATGACCGCCAGTGTTACAGGAAGGTCGGCTCCGCCGAAACAAGATGTGCTGGGTGTACGAATCAGCGCAACCAGCTACGACGAAGTAGCGCAGACCTGCGCGGCCTGGATCGATGAGACACGCGCGCAAAGCGGGACGGCCCTGCAGCCTGCCCGGTTCATTTGCGTCACTTCCGTCCATGGCGTGATGGAGGCGCGGAAAGACCCGTCGATCCGCTCGATTCTGAATCAGGCCGACATCGCAACACCGGACGGAATGCCTTTGGTGTGGGCGCTAAGATCATTCGGGCTTCGGGAGCAACAGCGGGTCTACGGCCCGAATCTGATGCTCACACTGTGCGAGCAGGCGGCGCGGCGCGGTCACCGTGTGTTTCTGTATGGCGGTCGCCCGGAAACCCTGGACGTGCTGCAGGCGAACCTGCTGAAGCGCTTTCCGGAGCTGATTCTTGCAGGCGCCTACTCGCCTCCGTTTCGGGAACTTACGGAGGGCGAAGAGCAGGACGTTCGCCGGATGATTCGTGAGGCGAATCCGGATTTCATTTTCGTTGGCATCAGCACGCCGAAGCAGGAACGGTGGATGTCAGCGCACAAGCATGTGTTCCCTGGCGTGGTGATGGTGGGCGTGGGCGCGGCCTTCGATTTTCATGCAGGGCGAGTCAGGCAGGCTCCGGCGTGGATGCAACGGAACGGGCTGGAGTGGCTCTTCCGGCTGACGAGTGAGCCGGGGCGCCTTTGGAGACGATACGTGCTGGTGACGCCGTGGTTTTTGCCGTTCTGGGCCATGCAAAAGGTAAGCATGGCGATGCGGAACGCGGCATGCGGGCGTTCCGAGGGCAACGCGCAGGGGCTGTAGCGGGAAGACGGAGAAAAATTATGGCAAACACAGAACGAGTTCTGGTAACGGGCGCGGGTGGCTTCATCGGCCACCATTTGACGAAGTATCTGGTGGATCGAGGTTATTGGGTGCGTGGCGTGGACATTCAGGAACCCGAGTACGAGGCATCGGCGGCACACGAGTTTGAGTTGCTGGATCTCAGGCGATTCGATAACGCGCTGATGGCTACGCGAGGCGTTGACCACGTATATTCACTGGCCGCCGACATGGGCGGGATCGGGTTTATCGAGAGCAACAAGGGCCCGATCATGCGTAACAACACGTACATCAGCCTGAACACACTTGAAGCGGCGCGCGTCAACAAAGCTTCGCGGCTGCTGTACACGTCGAGCGCGTGCATCTATCCGGGTTACCTCCAGAAGGATGAGAACGTGACTCCGCTGAAGGAATCGGACGCCTATCCGGCCGATGCCGAAGACGGCTACGGTTGGGAGAAGCTTTACACCGAGCGGATGTGCCGGCATTACACGGAAGACTTCGGTCTGGATACGCGCGTGGTGCGCTTCCACAACATTTTCGGACCTCTGGGAACCTACGAGGGCGGTCGCGAGAAATCTCCGGCGGCCATGTGCCGGAAGATCGCGATGGCGAGTGACGGAGGGACGATCGAGGTGTGGGGCGATGGCCACCAGACACGATCGTACTGCTACATCGACGACTGTGTCGAAGGCATCTATCGGTTGATGATGTCTGATTTCCGCGAGCCGATCAACCTCGGTCAGGACCGCATGATCTCCGTCAACGAACTGGTGGACATTGTGGCTAACATCGCCGGTAAACGCATTGAGCGGACGCACAATCTGACTGCCCCGCAAGGTGTGCGGGGCCGCAACAGCGACAACACGCTGCTGCGCGAAGTCCTGAACTGGGAGCCGCAGATTTCGCTCGAAGAAGGTTTGGGGCGGACATACCGCTGGATTTATGCGCAGCTCGGCGACCGGGTTTCGCAGACAGCCGAGCTGGCGGCGGCTTAAGCGTGGCTATTGTCAGGGACGAGATGCGGACGGAGTTTCCGAGCGCTCTGGCCGAGAATGTAGTTCCGGCCGATGTGAAGCCCGGAGCTGCTCTCGAGACGGTCATTGAATCGCGCGAACCGTGGTTTGCATTGAAGCTGCGCGATCTCTGGACATATCGCGAGTTGTTGTTCTTTCTGGTCTGGCGCGACGTAAAGGTTCGATACAAGCAGACGGCGCTGGGAGCGGCGTGGGCAGTACTCCAGCCGCTCCTGGCCATGCTTGTGTTCACGCTGCTGTTCGGCAGACTGGCGAAGCTGCCGTCTGACAATGTTCCGTATCCACTGCTGGTGTATACGGCCCTGTTGCCGTGGCAGTTGTTTGCGTTTGCGCTCACGGAATCCACCAACAGCCTGGTCACCAACCAGCACCTGATCCGAAAAGTCTACTTCCCGCGGCTGATCATTCCAATCTCGTCAGTGCTCGTGGGGCTGGTGGATTTCGCTATCTCCCTGTTGGTACTCGCGGGGATGATGCTGTATTACGGGTTCCGTCCGCAGCCAACGGCCCTGCTGTTTCTCCCTTTCCTGCTGCTTGCCATCCTGACCGCCCTCGGGATCGGGCTGTGGCTTTCGGCGCTCAACATTAAATATCGGGACGTGAAGTATGTCATTCCGTTCGTGACTCAGTTCTGGATGCTTGCGACTCCGGTGGCATATTCCAGCAAAGCGGTGCTTCAACTGGTGCCGCCGCAGTGGCGGTTCCTGTACGGCCTGAACCCGATGGTAGGCGTTGTCGAGGGTTTTCGGTGGTCGGTGCTGGGAACCGAAAGTGGTTCCGGGCTCATGATGGGCATTTCGATGGTGGCCGTGCTTGTGGTGCTGGTCGGTGGCCTCGCGTACTTCAAGCGGATGGAACGCACGTTCGCGGACATGGTTTAAGGACAGATGAGCGCACTGGCAATTTCGGCCGAGCATATCGGCAAAATGTACGAGATCGGCGCGACGGCGGGTTACAAAACCTTCCGCGAATCGATCACGGAGACGATGACCGCTCCTCTCCGGTGGGCGAAAGGGCAGCGTGCGGTAGCGGCTACTGAGCCGTTCTGGGCGCTTCGAGACGTTTCCATGGAAGTGAAGCAGGGCGATGTCGTTGGGATCCTCGGCCGGAACGGGGCTGGGAAGTCGACTCTGCTGAAGGTTCTTTCGAGGATCACTGCGCCGACAACGGGGCGGGCCGTGTTGCGCGGTCGCATGGGCTCGCTGCTTGAGGTTGGCACAGGCTTTCATCCGGAGCTGACAGGCCGCGACAACATCCAACTGAACGGCTCGATTCTCGGGATGTCCCGGACCGACATCAAGAAACATTTCGACGAGATTGTGGCCTTTGCCGAAGTCGAGAAGTTTCTCGATACGCCCGTGAAGAATTACTCCAGCGGGATGTACATGCGGCTGGCGTTTGCCGTGGCCGCTCACCTCGACCCGGAGATCCTGGTCATTGATGAGGTGCTGGCCGTCGGCGACACGGCCTTTCAAAAGAAATGCCTCTCGAAGATGGACTCGGTGGCGAAGGAGGGCCGGACAGTGCTCTTCGTCAGTCACAACATGGGTGCCATCAGCGCACTCTGCACGACCGGCCTTCTGCTGCACCAGGGACAGGTTGTTACCTCCGGTCCGATTCAGGATGTCATCCGCCGCTACTCGTCGATGGGCGATCTGTCCTCCAGCACTCATTGGACGGGCAACTGCGGTGACAAGAATGCCCGCCTCCGGGAAACCTGGGTTCGTAGTTTGGATCCGGATGGCAGTTTCGACACTGCTGCCGACCTGGAGGTCGGGGTGCGGCTGGACGTACTGCAGCCCATAGAGGGACTCATCATCGGTATCCGACTTTTCTCTCAGTACGAATACGAACTTGCCTACATGCTCCACGATGACAGCGAAAGTTCGTCTCCGGATACGGTGATGCCCGGCGAGGTGGTCCGGCGCTTCATCATTCCTGGAAACATGCTCGCCGCAGGCAACTACCGAATCGGTCTCGATATTGGGATTCATCTGGTGAAAAAGATAGCCGGCGACAAGGACGAAGGCGCCCTCATGTTCGAACTCGAGAACCTGCGGGGCGTGGGGCGACGCTTCCCAGTGCCCGCGATGCGCGGTTTCACCAGCCTGTTCCGGCCGGCGTGGCCGGTCGTATAGACGTATGAACACTCGAGAACTCTCAACCCGTCAGCATTCGCGCGAACGCGCTGCGGTCGCGAACAGCTGATAGAAGGACACGAACCATGGTCAAAGAAGAGAAATGCATCGTGCTGGACCTTGACGGGACGCTGTGTCCCGTGAAGACCTCACAGCAGGAATACGAGGATCTGGAGCCGTTCGCGGAGATGGTGGATAAGGTGCGCGAGTACAAGAGCGCCGGTTACTACATCATCATTTACACCTCACGAAATATGCGAACATACGGCGGAAACATCGGGCTGATTACGGCCAATACCGCCAAGATGACCATGGCCTGGCTGGATCGTCATGAGATCCCTTACGACGAGATTCACTTCGGTAAGCCCTGGGCGAGCCGCGTTGGCTTCTATGTGGACGACCGTTCCGTACGTCCCGACGAATTCCTGCGCATGAGCGAACGCGAGATTAACGAACTGCTTGCCCCCGAAAAAAGGATGGTTGCCGTATGAACAAAGTCTTACTGATGCCCACGGCAAAGCTGGTGGGCCCGGACCTGCGCAGCGAGTTCGGACCGATACCGTCGGCCATGATTCCGCTCGATAGCCGTCCGGCGATGCAGTATGTAGCGGAACCTTACCTGAGCCGAGGCTTCAAACTGGTCCTCGCCGTCGATGAAAAGCAGGAGATGGTTCGGGAGTACGTCGAGCGCCATCCGCAACTCGGGGCGCAGCTGATCTCGCTGAAGAACTCGACTTCGCTGGGTGCGACTGTGCTGGGTGCGCTCGACGCGCTCGGCTATGATCCCGATCAACTGGTGATTAATTTCGCCGATACCTTCGTCGGCGACGAGATGCTTGGTGAAGACACCGTCTGTTACACCGAAGCGGACGAGGTCTACCGCTGGACCACTTTCCAGATCGACTTCGGCAACAAACTTACGTGCGTCGTCGACAAGAATAAAGACAATCCTTACGGGACGCTGCTGCCGGTGTTCGTAGGTGTATTCTCCATCTCGGATGTGAAGTCTTTCCGGGAACTGCTGCGGCAGGTAATCTCAAGTCGTTCAGGAGAGATTGATCCGTTCTACGGCGCGATTGTGGAGTATTTCAACGGCTTGCCGGTGGAGCGTCGCAACCTGCAGCACGTGCAGGACTGGCGGGATTTCGGCCACCTCGACACCTACTATCAGGCGAAGCGCGCTTTTTGTATCAATAAGCGCTTCTTCAATTGTGTTGAGATCGACGATCGCCGCGGCATCGTTCGTAAGTCCAGCACGAACGCTGAAAAGTTGCTGAACGAGATGAAATGGTACATGGAGCTGCCGAAAGCTCTACGGTACATGGCTCCGCGCGTGTTCGACTACAGCTTCGCAAAGGCCGAGCCATTCATGGAGATGGAGTACTACAGCTACCCGGCTCTGAACGACGTTTATCTCTATGGCAGCCTGGACCCAGGCATTTGGAAGCGTGTGTTTCAGGCGATCGGGAATGTGCTGCGGCAAATGCACTCTCACCGCTTCCAGCCCGACGAGCCGGGGCAGCTCGCCCGCTGCATGAAAACCATGTATGAAGAGAAAACCGCGGCCCGCCTGCAGCCCATCCTTGATGACCCGCGGTTTGCCCGGTTCTCGGAGCACTGGGTCAATATCAACGGCGAAACGCATATGGGCGTGCGGCAGTGCCTCGACGTGTTGCCTCAGGTCGCGGCCGCTGTGGACATGTATTCACTGGATTATTTCACCGTGATCCACGGCGACCTGTGCCTCAGCAACATACTCTACGACCGGCGTAACAGCTTCGTCCGCGTCATTGATCCTCGGGGAGAATTCGGCGACGTCGGCATCTTCGGTGATATGCGGTACGATCTTGCGAAGCTCAGCCACAGCCTTGAGGGCGACTACGACTTCATGGTGAACGGGATGTTCGATTCCCAGTGGACTGCGGGCGGTTTTCGGTATCAGCCACAGCTGGACGAGCGGCACCGAACCGTTAAGAAGCTCTTCCACAGCTGGTTCATGACAGAATTCGGCGAATCCTACCTGCAGATCAAGCTGATTGAGTCATTGCTGTTCCTCAGCATGGTGCCCCTGCATGCCGACAGGTTCGAGGCTCAGCAGGCGTTTCTCGCGCGCGGCATTGAGGCGTTCAACAGTGTGGCGGGCAAGGTGCTGCCGCGTGAGGAGATGGCGATTGCATGAAAGATATCGCTCTTCGGTCTGGCGTCGTAATCACCATGGCTGGCGCGGGCAGCCGCTTCGCGCAGGCTGGCTACACTGTGCCGAAGTACGAGATTGTGGCTCGTGAGCGGACCCTGTTCGCCTGGTCGATGGAAAGCCTGCGCAGCTTTATCAATGCCGGTTGCCACTTCTACTTTGTTGCTCGATCGCACGACAACGTGCACGACTTCATCAACCGCGAATGCAGCGCGCTGGGTATTCGGAGCCCGGAAATCGTCACGGTCGATCGAGTGACGGACGGTCAGGCGACGACGGCTCTTCTGGTGGAGCCAGTCTGGAAAGACGCGTCCGATCCAGTGGCTATCTATAACATCGACACCTATGTGGATCCGAGAGGCATGGATATTCGCGCCATTCGGGGTGAGGGCTGGATGCCGTGCTTCCCCGGCGAGGGCGACAAGTGGAGCTTCGCCGCAGTCGACGAAGACGGTCGAGTCTCGGAAGTTCGCGAGAAAAAACGGATTTCGCCGCACGCCACTCTGGGCCTGTATTGGTTCGACTCGTTCTCGCGCTATGCCCATGCCTACAAGCGGTACTACGCAAAGCCGGAACGGCTGGAAGCCAGCGAACGATACATTGCACCTCTTTACAACCAACTGATCGAGGATGGCGCGTCTGTTTATATCCACTCGGTTGACGCCAGCCACGTGTTTCCTCTGGGTACCCCTGAGGACGTGCGTGCGTTCGAGAGCCTCGACTCAGAGTTTCGTGTGCCTGTCGGAGTTGCATGAACGGGAAACTCGCAGTGCTGGTTCCGACGTTCGATGGTGGCGACCTGCTTCGTCGCACGATCACCTCCTGCCTGAACGCTGGCCTGGACCGCGCCCGCTTTTCGGTCATCGTAGTTGACAACGCCTCTGACGACTCAACACTCGGCTCTTTGGAGCCGGACGTGATGCTGCACCGCAATCCCGTGAATCTCGGCCGCACCGGCAATTGGAATCGTGCTCTGGAACTGGCGGAGCTGGGTGGTTTCACGTACGCAACATTCCTGTTCGTAGGGGATGAGTGGGTGAAGAATGGCGGCATCAGTGAGCTGCTCGATTTGATGGATGCGAATGACAGTGTTTTCGGGATGGCTTCTCTCCGCATCGTCGATGCGGATGGTGCACTGGTTCGTGCCGGTGCCCGCGTCACGATTCGCGGCGCGTGTGCGCACGTGGACAGCGGCGGTCTGCTGAGGCGGGCGATCGGGGCTGGCCGCATCCCTTTTGCGCCGATCCAGGCCAATGTGTACCGCCTCTTTCCTGATCGGCCGCTTCGCTTCAGCTCGCTCCCGGAAGACTCACTGAACTGCGATCTTGAGGGCACAGTTCAATTTCTGCAGGACCACCCGGGAGTCGTATCGATAGAGGCGAGACCTTATCTGCTCTGGAAGGAGCGTCCTGGCCGATTTTTCACCGCTCAGGATCCCTGGTCAGTCTTCGTTCAGACCCGGCGCACTCTTGAGCGCGTATCGGGCGCTACTCACATTTCGGTGGACTGGGAAAGCGCGAACGCGATCGCGATGCTGGCGGCTATGCGTGAAACACCTCGCTCGATTCCGTGGCGACAACGACTGGCGTTCCAGTTCCGAACCTTCCTCTATCTCTGTCGTGATCGTGCCGGGTTGAGCGCCCGCAGAATGCTCTCGTTCATCGCGCGTAAGATCTTCTTCGGCCGGAATTATCTGGATCTCTCCTCCGAGCCGACGCCAGAGTGCCGTCGTCCAGTGCCATTGCAGACGGTGGTGGACTGATGCTGCCTTTACTTGTCATGCTCGCAGAGAACACAGGCATCGAGATCAGCCCCCC
>JAOAPO010000137.1 GCA_025462945.1 Bryobacterales bacterium | reverse complement strand
GCCTCCTCACTGGCACTTTACTGGTGGGCGGGGCGCGAAGGGCAGAATCCGCGCGTCACTCTGAACGAAGGGCTCGGGTACCTTGTGTTCACCGCATTTTCGCTGGGCCTGATTACGCACTGGGACCATACTTCAAGCCAGGCACCCATTCACAGCATGATCAGCTGGGACGGCATTCTGATCATGATGTTCGCGGCGATTGTGCCTACATCGCCGCGGCGAATGGCGGTTGCCGGACTGCTCGCGGTCTCCATGAATCCGCTGGGGATGCTTTTGGCGAGAGCTGAAGGGATCTGGCAATTCGATTCCGTCAGCTCTGCTTTCAATATGCATTTCCCGGATTACCTGCTGGTGGGTGTGGCGGCGATTATCTCGCATGTGGTAACGCAGCTGGGTCGGCAGGTGGGCAAAGCTCGCGAGCTGGGCAGTTACGAGTTGACTGAAGCGTTGGGCAGAGGCGGAATGGGAGAGGTGTGGCGCGCGCGTCACCGCATGCTGGCGCGGGATGCCGCGATCAAGCTCATTCAGCCCGAACTGCTGGCGGGCGGATCCGGTCGCAAGGCGGATCAGGTGCAGCGCCGATTTGAACAGGAGGCGAGGATCACGGCGTCCCTGCGGTCGCCGCACACGGTTGAACTCTACGATTTCGGCGTAACGGAAGACGGCGTGTTCTATTACGTGATGGAGCTGCTAAGCGGAATCGACCTGGGGACGCTGGTGACCCGGTTCGGCCCGCAGCCGGCGGCACGCGCGGTACACATTCTCAGGCAGACCTGCCGTTCGCTTGAGGAAGCGCACGGGCTCGGCATGATCCATCGCGACGTGAAGCCCGGCAACATTTTCATCTGCCGTATGGGGACGGAGTACGATTTCGCGAAAGTGCTGGACTTCGGTCTGGTGAAGACTCTGAACACAACGGATGGAGGGCTCACCGCGGAAGGCGGGCTCATGGGAACGCCCGATTACATGCCCCCGGAAATGGCGCTTGGCGGAGGCAATGTTGGAGCGGCGAGCGATCTCTACGGATTGGGTTGCGTCGCTTATTGGCTGCTCACGGGAAAGCGCGTTTTTGAAACAAGCGGAGCGGTAGCAATGATGCTGGCGCACGTTCGGGAGGCACCGATGCCTCTGTCGGAAAGGGCCGGGCATGAGGTTCCTGCGGCACTTGAGCAGATCGTGATGAGATGCCTTGAGAAGGATCCGGCGAACCGTTACGCGAGCGCGGAAGAACTGGATCGGGCACTGGCCGGATATAGCGACACAGGAGCGCCATGGAGCCGCGAAAGCGCAAAGAAGTGGTGGTTGCTCAACGCTCCGGAATCAGTTGTGGCCGCCGATGCCCTGGCTGGCTCGACACTCACGCAGCAGGCGACACTGTAGGCTCTTTTGAACTGCTGCAGGATTGCCATCCATGCAACCGCAATCAGGCCGGATTCGCGAGCGCTGAGCGACAAGAATCATGACTGAGTCGTTCACTGAACGGGCGGGGGGCCAGGGCATCAATCGAAGGAAGCGGCAGATGCCTTCGAGGGTGTTGGCGGCGTCTGAAGAGGAGTGAGGCACGAAATCAACGTGCTTCGAAGACGATCTCCACACGGCGATTGCGGGCTCGGCCCTCAGGATTATCCGATCCGTCAGCCTCCTGATTAGGAGCGCGCGGCCTGGTTGCTCCGTAACCGACGACATGTAGATCAATGCCGTCAACCTCGCCATACTCTTTCAGCCAGTTGTACACGGCCTCCGCGCGCCGCGTCGACAGACGCTGGTTATAGTCGGGTTTGCCCACCGCGTCGGTATGGCCCTCGATCGTCGCCGATCTGACGCTCCGCAATCTCAGAATGGTTGCGGCCCGGACGAGTTCCCGCGTGGCGGCAGGCAGAAGATCGAAGCGGTCGAACGCGAACAGCACGTCTGCCGGAAGTTCGACTCTGGTCTCCTTCGCCCTGGTCTCGACCTTCACATCGGGTCCAAGCAGCACCATGGCGCTCGCGGACAGAGCAATCGACCCGGAGATGAGCAGCGCAGCGAAGAGCAGGACCATCAGGATCTCGGCTGCGCGGATCGACCACAGCGGCCACAGAAATTCCGGTCTCCGACCCGAATTACAGAAATAACTTTTGGTGTCGGTTGGCGTGACTGGGAGCGGCCCATAGGGCTGAGGCTGATTCCGGTCGCCCGCAAGCACCGCGCGGGCCTGAGGACGTAAGCGGAACCCGCCCAGATACCGGGTGTTCGGATCATCGTCGCAGGTGAGGGACAGCGCGGAAAAGGCGATGACGTAGGCTACCAGCGTGAGCAGCAGCGCTATCGCGCCCCAGGCTGCGATCCTCTCGAATGTGAGTGTGTCCAGCTGTCCACGTCCAAATTTCCACAATAGAGCGGCAATGACTCCGCACAGGACGGACAACACGCGCACAATCGCCTTGCGCGCCACCACCGGCGGGTCGAAGCCCGCCTTCCCGAACAGAAGCCCGGCGATCGCCAGCCCGACATTAACAATCACGCCAGCGTTCTCAGCCAACGGTTGAAGCACGCCGTAATCGGTCATGGTTAGAGCTTCACAAGCGTTTGAGCGCTCGACGGTCCCAGATAATGCGGCGTCGGATCGTGCCGGACGGATGCGCCTTTAAGCCCTTGAAACATGTAATTCCCGCTCGTCGGCAGAGTGCCTGTCACCGGCCATGTGACTCGACTTCCGAACCGCGTCGGCGAGTAATTGAATTGCGGCCAGGTCTCAAGGATCCAGCCCTTCAGGTTGCAGTTAGCTGTGTAGACCCCGGTTCCACCCGAGTGAGCGGTCCCCGCGGAAACACGCAACGCATCGGAAATGAGGGTCAGAAAACTGCGGGCCCCGTCCTGCTTCGTCGCCCGTCGAACCGGCGCTGGACCGCTTGTGACGTTGTCAGTCCATTCGTCGGTGAGCGGTGGCGCGAGCGGTGGCAATCCCGCCCGTCCTTCGTCGTGCTCATCGGGAGTGCGCCGGCCCCAGTTTGAGAGCGCGCGTCGTGCACTCTCGTTGAAGATGTCAACGATCACGTCCAGCCCAAAGCCATTTCCGGCCTGTTTCAGCATCAAAATACCGGCAGACCCGTCGTCGAAGACGCGGCGGGCGCGGGCGATCTCATCGATGAAGTAGCGCCGCAGATCAGCCGGCAGAAAGGGCTTCGGGCTGGCGACGTAATGGTTGAGGTGTTGTTCGAGCGCGGGGAACAACGTATCGGCGTCGTCGAAGAACCGTCCGCGATACTCTTCCGCAAAACTGCGGGCGAACGCCATGTCTTGTTCACTTCTGGGCAACTCACTCATGCAAAAATCCTCCGCACACCGAGTTTTGAGCCTAAATGATACTAGCCGATCTGCGAGTCGAAGGACGAAAGCTGGCTGGGCGAGAGACGCGAATCAGGGCAACATCGTTTGCCACAGTGCGTATTCCGGAGCAAGGTGAACGCGATTCCGGGACCAGGGTGAACGCTGTTCTGGGAGGTGAACACGAATTCCGGGCTGAAGCCGAACACTTTTGCCGAACCCCGGAACAGCGTTCACCGTCATCCCGGAATCGGTTTCTTGGCGAACGGGGCTGGACATAATCGACCGGCAGGCGATCCTTCCAAAACGGGAGAATCAATTGCCGGCCAGGAGACTGTCCATGCGTAAGATCAAAGAAGTTCTAAGACTGAAGTACGAACTGGGCCTGGGCCAAAGGCAGATCGCCCGGAGTTGTTCGATCGGGCTGGGAACGGTGAACGACTACCTCGCCCGCGCCGAACGAGCAAACCTCAGATGGCCGTTGCCGGAAGGCTGGGACGACGAACAACTGAACGCCACGCTGTTTGGCGGTGAACTGGTCCGAACGCGCGAGCCGGAACGAACCCTGCCCGACTTTGCCCATCTGCACGAGGAGCGCCGGAAGAGCAAGCACGTCACCCGGCAACTGCTCTGGGAAGAATGCAAAGAAGCCAACCCGGACGGCTGTGGCTACAGCCGGTTCTGCGAACTTTATCAGCGCTGGCGCAGCACGCAGGACGTGGTGCTCCGTCAGGAGCACAAGGCCGGAGAAAAGGCCTTCATCGACTGGGCCGGGCCCACGATACAGCCGCACCGGCGGCAAGATCACGCAGGCGAACCTGTTTGTGGCGGTGCTCGGCGCCAGTTCTCATACCTTTGCCGAAGCGTTTGCGGATGAACAAACGATTAGCTGGCTCACGGCACACATGCGCGCGTTCGATTTCTTCCGTGGTGTACCGAAGCCGCTGGTTCCGGATCACGAAATGGCTATGCAGTACGGCGTCGGCGTGGTGCCCGCGCGACCTTACAAGCCCCGTGACAAGGCCAAGGTCGAGAGTGGCGTCCCCGGTGGCGGAGCGCTGGATTACCGCCCTGCGCAACCGCCGGTTTTTCGAAATCGGCGAACTGACTCTGGCGATCCGGGAACTGCTGGTCAAGCTGAACAACCGGCCCTTCCGCAAACGCGATGGCAGCAGAGCGAGTGTGTTTCATGGCCTCGACAAGTCTGCGCTGCATGGGCTGCCGGCCGACGCTTCGACCTTAGCCAGCGGGCCAAAGCCAGAGTCAACATCGACTGCCACGTATGTTTTGAAGGCAACTGCTGCAGCGTGCCGTACCACCTGGTGCATGAGACGGTCGAGATCCGTTCCACGCCCGCCGACGGTGAAGATCTTCCATAAAGGCCGGGGCGTGACTTCGCATTTTCACAGCCGCGGGAAGGGTCAGATGGTGACCACGCCCGATCACCACCCGAAGAGTCACCGCGAGCACCTGGAGTGGACTTCCTCCCGCATGGTGCACTGGGCGAGCGGCGTCGGACCGACCACCGCGCGTCTGTTTGAGAGCATCCTCGCCGATCAGCCGCATCCGGAGATGGGTTATCGGGGCTGCCTCGGAATCATCCGGCTGGCGGAGAAGTACTCGGGCGAGCGGACCTAAGCTGCGGCGCCCGCGCCCTGTCCACGGGGTTCAACGGTGGAAAGTTCGACCTCCGTGTCGAAACCACGGTGTCTCAGCTTGAGAATAACTTTGTTCGCGTTCGGGAAAGGATTTTACGTCACAAGAGTCTGGATGGCTATGACCACGAATACCTGTCCGCCTTCATGGCCACCAGGCATTCGAGAACAGAGCCCATGGCGAACGCCATCAAGAGCTTTACCTCGAGTATCGATAGTCTGGTTAAGGACCTGGAGAGGGCTATCAAGTCAGGTGTTGCCGTTGCACGAACGGGTGTCTTAAGGGCGTCCGAGGGTACTCCCGTATCCTCGGACGACACAGAATACATGGTTAGGAATGGACTGCCCCATCTTCGTGGAGTCCGCTTTGAGAGCTGCAAAACCGCTGATGGCCACGATGGGTCTTTCATTCCTCGTTGCGCCGCGGGAGTCATTCTTTGTTACATCAGACAATCCATGTATCTGGTTTGACTCCACCACGTATCCACGTATCAACGTCCCCCGCTGTTCAGAGGTGTCGGGCTTGCGATGAAGAACGTTGAGATCACGATGCCGATCTGCCCGGAAAGAGTCGCTGTCATGACTCACAGGCCGAATGTGTCGGGTTACTTCAAAGTGAATGCAGCTCAAATAAACGAGATCAATCGGCGGACGGTAGCCTTCGCCGACGAGCAGTTTGTTTCGAGAAGAGAGGAAATCTTACCCTTCTGGTTCGAGCCTGGTATACCGCAGCCCGACGCTTGGAGAGAACCGTGTGCACGCGACGGAGTCGCGCCATCCATTTGACGAATGAGTATCTCGGGCCACGTCAACGTGCTCAATTCGGATATTTACCATATCGGAGGCGCGGATGGCCGTATAGAACAGCAGCTTCACATGTTCGCCTTCTCCCCATGATGTGGATTGCTGGGGCCTCCAGATCGATATAGGCGTGTTTCAAGGACACTCAGTCATGAAGTGATCCACCGGCGTATTATCAGATGGGGGTCAAGTTGGAAGCATGGATGTTAGATCGCTGGCACCTCGCGAGGAAACACCGCCCAAGACTAACCAATCAAACCCTCAACTATCGGGGGCTTGACAAGGTCGCTCCATATCAGAAGCGCAGCTTCAACGCAATTGAATTTGGCCGTGATTCCTGCCCGCCGGAGAGCCTCCCGGGATCGCACCAACGAGATCAGGTTGTTGTCCGCTCCAGATGGGGGCAGGTAAATCTCGCGGAATACCCGCTGCCCGGCTTTAGTCCAGTCATCGAGCGTGCGCAGTTCGGCAGGGTTGATCAAAGTCTCAGGTTTGCGGCTTTTTAGGCACTCCCAGTACCCGGGCGGCTCGCGATCGGGGTGATAGGCGGTATACGAGCGGTGAAGTTCGTAGATGAGAACCCTCGCCGGCTCGGCCTCTGTGAAATTACCGGGCCGAAGATTCAGTCCCGCCAGGGGGGTGGCCCAATCTGCCAGGCCCTGCTCGGTCCAGCTCTTGGGAACCTTTACCGAAGGCGAGGTGGTCGTCTTTCTGAGGCAATGTCACTCCTTAAATTGTTCTTCTGCACCCAGGTGGCGCTTCACTGCCATAAACATTTTGTTGACAGAGTACTAAGACGGCTACATAGTTTACTCGTGACCGAAACGGTTATTTGCCGTTATTCAAAGGAACTGGTGAATAACTCGCGGATGACCGTGTCAGGAACGCGAACTTAGGGTACGGCTGAATTACAGATGTTCACGAGGTGAAAGATCTCTGTGAACGCGATTGTCGTTTCGTCCCCGCGTTGCATTTGACTACGGTCACTTACAGGAATGTCCCCAAAAGGAGAACGGTAATGAACATCTTATTGACTTGGCGCAGCGCAGCTTTGTTAGCACTTGTTGCTGCAATGCCGGCTGCGGCACAAACCAAGGAGTCGCAAAGAATGGACGAGGCGGCCGTCCGGCAATCAAGGGCGATCCAGACGCACGTCGCCGAAGTCACTCAAGACAAAGAAACATTCATCAACAATCTAATCGCGAGCTGGGTGCCGAATGTGGATGCCCAAGTCTTCGGCGATATTTCAAGCGAGCTGCGGCCGTTGATGGAAGCGGCCACGCCATGGAGGTTGTATGCCGCCTCGCTGGTCGGCGATTACAACGGGATGATCCAGGTGCTCAGAGGTGAAGTACCGGCTGCCAGAGTTATAAACACACTTAGTAAGCCGCAGGTCCACGGCATGGTTTCCTCGGCACTAACGGTAGGCGCTTTGTCCCCCTTTGCCCTCGGCTCGACTACCAGTCAGCTGGTCTTCACTCCGATCCCACCTTGCAGAGTCGTCGATACCCGAAGTGCAGGTGCACGAACGGGCATTCTCGCAGGAGGAGTGCCACGCACCTTCGATCTGACGACTGATGGATTCAGTAAAGGCCAGGGCGGAAACGGCCCCTGCCCGGGGCTTCCCAGCTTCAGCAACTATGGGTGGTCCATTAACATCACTGCTACCGGTTACAACACGAGTGGGTACGTGCAGGTGTTTCCATTTAGCGGTTCCGTGCCCGCGACGAGCATCCTAAACTATGGGACCGCTCTTTCAGCAATAGCCAACAGCAGCACGGTGACTGGGTGCTATGGGTGTGCTGATGACATCAATGTCCTTGCATCTACCCCGGCCCATATCGTCCTGGATGTGTATGGCTACTTCGAGCTTCCAACTGGATTCGCCACAGGCGCAATTGCTATTACTAAGCTGGCGGGCACGACAGAGACCGTCGCACCGGGCGTTTATCAACGTGTTGACGGCGCAGGTTGTCCCGCTGGAACCGTCGTAGTCGGTGGCGCTCAGACCAATAACTCAAACTCGTCTAACACGGTATTGACGTCAGACCACAACATCTCGGGCACGAATTGGTACGAGTATGTTAAGAATACTGGCGGCGCGGCAGCGACCGTGACTGTCTACTCGATCTGCGAGGATGTGTCGTAGTCAGCTATAACGCATGCGGGCCCGGACACCGAGTCTGGGCCCGCTCGCGACCTCAGGCCCCCCGCGGAGCGGCCTGGAGAGAGAGCACCTCATGGAGGACAGGCAGCCGAGACTCACTCCCCTGATCGGCAGGGAATCGGTACGGTTCCCGGGCTTCTTTCGCAACACGAGGATCATCGGGGTAGATCGCCAGGCGGGTAGAAGACTCAATGGCAGAACGATCGAGCGCCGGCTGCAGTCTGGCAGGCGCATCAACAACTGGCCGCCGTTCCAATCCGCCGACGATAATCTCGTTCGGACCGTCATGTCCGGGCCGGCCGGAGACCAGGGTAAGCGGCGGTGAACCGCCTTGTGCGACGGAGCCGCGGGGTGAGATAGAACGTGTGTGGGAAGGTCGAGCGGTTTTCAGTTACTCAAGCCAATTCGACGAGCCGATTCAAGGGATGTCTGGCCAGGGCGCGGGAGCACAATCACACAGCCAGCGGACGGCTCAACGGCTACAACGTTTGCAGTTCGCGATTGAAGCTCGGCACAGAGGTTGGCTGTTGGGCTCATTGCCGCCCACTGGAACTTCTTCAAAATGACGAAGGGGGCGTAAAGACGGCTGCAAGGAATCTCATCGTAGGCAACACCCGGCATGCATTGTGCGGCTCTGAACGATAGTAAGCCTGCTCTGTGTGGAACAAGCGAATTAGTTGAACGCGCGAATTTGACCGGTTACTGATACGTAGCCAGGAGAAACGCATTCGAATCGGGTTCAGCGGAGGGCGGCACTCGACATCTTGTATGCGTACTATGAACCCCTCATGCGCCAGAGGGGTTCATATTACGCATAGGATCGCCCGCAAATGCCGCGTTAGCGGAACTGAGCCTTTGGGCGGTAAGTACCGCAAAACGCGCCAGTCTCCCTCGATCCGTTTCGCAAGAATGCGAACTGCCGTTGCCGGACACTCTCCAACTCCCATGAAACGGTGTTGAGGGACATAAGACCCCGAGGTCGGCTTTTGCCGCCATCCGCCACCTCCGCCAATCTGCGATACACTCACACCTGTGAAGCTGTCGTGCTGGCTGATTCTACTCGCGATTCCGACCTTCGCCCAGGCCCAGGCCCCAGACCCGGCCACATCAGAAGCCGCACGCAAGCGGATCGAAGCCATGCGGCTTCGACCGCCCACCCCACCCCCAATCCGTACCGTAACTGTGGGCCCGTTGACTGAAAGCTCTCAGGTCTGCGCCATCCCGTTACTGAACGCCATCCGGCCAGCCGCGCCCGGAGGGCCTGCAACGACAACCATCTACCCCACGCCGGTGCTGCGCCCCCCGTTCTCCGCGCTCAAAGGCGATATCGTCGCAACCATGCCGGTCTGTACTCCAGGGTAAGTTGCACCACCCCGCCCGCAGACCCCGCCAGCACGCCGCCCCCTGTACCTCCGAGAAGCCGCCGTATGCCCCGAGACACCTTTCCCGCGACCAATGTCCGGGAAGATCATCAGCCATGCTGGTTGCACTGTCACGGGCTGAGGTCCCGAATCAAAGACGTTCTCATCACCACCAGCGCCCTGGCGCTTTTTGGATTTGGTCTGCTCCTGGCAGACGTCAAGACAGACTACAGTCACTCCACCGACTTTAAGGCTTACAAGACCTACTCCTGGCTCAAGGTAGACGCCAGCAACACAATGGTCGGATCGCATACGGCAGGCCGTCGACAAACAGTTATCCTCGAAAGGCTGGACGATGCAGACCGGCAGTGCGGACGTTGCCGTCGCTGCCATCGCCGGACCCGAAACGAACAGTCCTGCACAACCTTCTACAACGGACTGGGCGGCGGCTGGGCCTGGCGCGGCTTCAACAACTCCACCTCAACAACAACCGTGCAGGAAACGCCGGTGGGGACCCTGACCGTGGACATGTTCGATGCCAAATCGAAGCAGCTCGTCTGGCGCAGTATCGCAACCGAAACGCTCTCAGACAAGCCTGAAAAAAATACGAAGAAACTCGACGACGACGTTGCGGACATGTTCAAGAAGTTCCCGCCCAAAGGCGAATAGCGGTCGCGTTCCATTCGCCCACACGGACCCGCTCCCACTCCCTTATGGCCATCGATCGTACTAAATCGTGACCGTAACGGAGCGGACCCAGTGACACGACTGAATCCCCCGACTGCCGCTTCTCGGCATTCACAATCCCAGAAAATATATTTACACGCGATTTATTGGCTTTTTAGCCCGTTCTCCCCGGTTCGTTCCCGAATCGCAGCTCCCCTCTGCCAATCTCGGGACCGAGGAGAACATCCATGTACCAACCCGATACCGAACCCTGGGACCCCAAACTCCACGTCTACGCCATCGGTAACGAACTCCGGCACAAGCTCCGCAGCCTCATCGACAACGCGCGTTTCGAGCTAAAGCCCCGCGACTTCGCCGAGCGCCATCTGGTCGACGAACTCGCCATGTGCAAATGGCGGCACCTCCGCGTTCTCGCCATGCAGACCGCCATCTACCGGCACCTCGCCGCGAAACACATCGCGAAGTACGGCCCCGTGGCCCGAACGTGCAGCGCCCGCCGGTACTAGGGGTTGGGGTCGCCGGAGCAAGAACTGACGATCGGCCGCAGCAGTGTCTCAGCACCTCCCGCCTGTCGGCCCACGGCAGATTGATCTCCGGGCGTGTCCGGGCTTTCGTACCCAAACGACGTTCGAGATCCATCTCTGGGGCGTGTACGGCTTTAGCATGGTCTCCACGAACTGGACTTGCGATCAATCACGCCACTTTAGCGACGTTGACGAGATCCGAAATGGTGTTGAGAACTCCGTGAGTCCAAGTATCTCGTGTACAATTGGACCTTAAATCGCCATAAATCTTCTTGACGAGGCCAAATGCAACAGGAACTTCCGTACACCACCGCAGTTGCAAAGATAGGTCCTT
>JAOAPO010000134.1 GCA_025462945.1 Bryobacterales bacterium | reverse complement strand
TTCATTCATCTGGTTGCAGTAGTGGTGTGCCTCCATCTGGATGGCGGCGTTGTCGCGCATCGGATGGAAGCCGTTCAGGTAGATGTGGAGACGATCCACCGGTGTGGTGTCCTGCAAGAGGCGTGAGCCGGCCTCGAGTGCGCGCGTGGTTGCGGAGGCGGGCTCACCCTGCTCGCGGACGAGCGACCTCGTTTTGCTGCCGCTGCCCCCGCAACTGGCCAGCAGGAGCAGCGACGTCAGGCCGATCTTCGCTCGACCTAAGGAACGGAGGTCCATTCGCGATCTGTCCCCGGCGGCTTTTCCTGGGCCTTTTCTTTCGTTGGCTGACTGGCCTTCGCCCCGTCGCAATCGACCTTGTGGTCGCGCAGCTCTTCCGCTGTATTGAAGTATCTCCCGCAGGAGTCGCAATAAAACTGATTCGTTCCCGGACTGGCTGGTGTTGGCATCGTCCACACAGGTACACGCGCGTTGCCAGGGTGCCGTAAGCAACCAGTGCATTCATAATGCCTCGGAAACAGGCGTGAAGCGGCGTTCTCTAACCATTGAACTTATTGGAGCGGATCACAACAGGTCCGCCACGCCCGCAACGCTGTACTTACGAGATCTATAAAACACGGAACAAGTAACAGGAGAACGAAATGTACCATCACGTCAAATCACTTATGTACACAGTTCGGGTGGGTGAGCCCGACCCGAGTTTCGGCAATATGCTGCTGGAGCAGTTCGGTGGTGCGAACGGCGAACTTGCTGCCGCCATGCAGTACACCATTCAGGGCCTGAACTGCGAAGACCCTGCACGCAAAGACCTTCTTATGGACATCGGTACTGAAGAGCTGAGCCATCTGGAGATCGTTGGCACTCTGGCGCGGCTGCATCTGAAGCCGACCAAGTACGGGCGTGATGCAGCAGAGGCGGATCCGCTGGTTGCCATCGCGGGCGGAGGCGGGGTGAACCTCTTCAACTCGCAGGGGAACCCGTGGACCGCGGACTATCTGAAGATCACGGGCGAACTCGATGTGGACCTCAGAAGTAACATCGCGGCCGAAGCGCGGGCCAAGATCGTTTATGAGCGCCTGATCAACTTCTGCGACGATGCAGGCACGAGAGACGCGCTCCAGTTCCTGATGACGCGTGAGATCACGCACATGAAGGCGTTCACTCTGGCGCTGGAGACGATGGGTAAGCCTCGCTTCGTGATCGGGCATATCGCCCCCACGGCGGGTCTGGTACAGCAGTATTTCAACGACTCCACCGGTATGGGTCAGTACGGCGAGACGGATGTCCGCGATGCCTGGAATCAAGGCGACGACTGGGAGTTTGTCGAGTCCCCGGTGATCGCGCAGAACGGTGTCCAGCCGGGCAACGGCCTCACCGGCGAGCGCACAGAGGCTGTAGACAATGAGATCCTCCGTGAGCTTTTCGTGGAACAGCTGCAGGATCTGTACGATGCCGAAAAACAGCTCGTTCGAGCGCTGCCCACGATGGTCGCGGCTGCGGAAACACCCGCCCTCAGGACGGCTCTGGAAGTTCATTTGAATGAGACGAGGATGCAGGAGTCGCGGCTTGCCGACGTGTTCAAAATGTTGAGTGTAACGCCGGCGTCGAGAACGTGCAAAGGAATGGCTGGCCTGATCGAAGAGGGCAATGAACTGATTTCCCGGGCCTCTGATAAGGAACTTACGGCCCGTGATCTTTCATTGATCGCAGCGGCGCAGAAGGTGGAGCACTATGAGATCGCGGCGTACTCCTCAGCTCGTGTCATGGCGCAGCAATTGGGTTTGCCGGACGTCTCGTTCCTGCTGAGCAAGTCGCTGGCGGAAGAAGAAAATGCCGACAGCGTTCTGAACACATGCGCACTACCGCTGATGACTGAGGCCAAACTCGTCGGCGTTTAGCCACCGATCACCGCGCGGACGCCGGGGCACTTTAAGTACATAGTGCTTCCGGCGTACCTGCGTTAAACGACGGCGGATCGCTGGCCGGGAACGACTGCTCGGAGGCTTCGTCGACCACATCATCCGCAATCTGGGCGCGAGATCCCGAAGCGTTCAGCAGATCCGCAGTTTTTCGCACGTCCGTTTCGTGAACGGTCAGCAGCATCCGTGGCATCGCGGGATCCCAGAGACACCACTCCACGGACGTAATCCGGATGTCTTTCTCTCCGGCGAACTCGAGGACCATGCCCAGTTCGGAAGCGCTCTGGTCGCCGCGAAAAAGGAAAACAGCCTTACGGTCGCCCACCTCGAGGCCTAGTTCAGCCGCAGCGCACACCAGAGCCGCATCGTCCTTTGGGACCACCTTCAGAGAGAATGCCGATTCTTCGGCCGTGCTCAGTAAGCTGTAAACTTCCACCCCGCGGTCCTTGAGAGCGGCTGCGGTGCGTACTGCCTCCGCCGCGTTCGCGACCTGCATGGTTCGGTAGCTGATCTGTTCGATGGGATTGAGCGGAGCCTCGGTCGGTGTCATGGCCGTTGTTGCAGCAGGTACAGTGCCGTTGGGCCGGTCATCGTGGCAACCAAGCTGCTGGAAAGTCTGGCATGAGCGGAAAAAGCGGAACGCGTGAAACGGGAAACAAGCCCTCCACTACAAGACGTCAGGACAGCCTCGCAACAGGTGCCTTTGGACACGAGAGTCCCGACAATGTGAAATCCGAGATTCAGTTGAATCGGAAGCTTTCGGGCCAGCCATCGCAGAAGCACACGAAGTATAAAGCCGCGGCCAAAAAGGCCACGCCCGAGTGACGGGCGCGAGAACCGCGTTAGTCGAAGCAGCGCAGCATAGTCTCGAAGGGCGCGCCTGCCTCGCTGAACTCCAATGTCGGCTTGCCCTTGCCAGCTTCGAACAGGCACTGCGGCTGGGCGAGCCACCCACCGAGCATCTGCACGAGCGGTGGATCTGTCACATGCTGCTGGGTGACTTTGAAGGTGCCTGGCAGGAGAGCGATCTCGCCGAGGCCTGGTTTCCCAGACCCGTGCCCGAAAGGTTCGGTCGTCTGGTGATTCGATGCCTGCGGGGTTTGGGCGATGCAATCCAGTTCCTTCGCTTCGTTCCCGCGCTGCGGCGTCGGTGTGATCGGATTGAAGTAGAGGCACCGCGAGGTCTGCTGCCGCTGCTCGCCTGCATGAGAGGTATCGACGAGATTGTGCCGATGGGCCTCGCCAGGCCGCTGCTGCCGGGCGACTGTCAGGTAGAATGCTCCGACCTGCCGTACCTCCTGCGAGCCAGCATCGGCACACTGCCGCCGCCTGCCAGCTTCGACATTCCGCGCCGGATCACACGTCCCCCGCTGGACCGGCTGCGAATTGCACTGGTCTGGGCGAGTGGTGACTGGAATAACAGCCGGTCGATTCCGCCATCAGAGTTGGAGCCGCTCAGCCGGATACCGGATATTGACCTCTACTCGTTACAGCGGTCGCCCCACGGCCCGAAGCTCCCGCCCATTGAACTTCCCTGGGTCCGCAATCTGGAGCCACTGGAGCCCAACATCCTCGCCACTGCCGATGCGATCCTGCAAATGGATCTCGTGATCTCGGTGGACACGATGGTGGCGCACTTAGCCGCATGTCTAGGTAAGCCGGTCTGGCTGCTGCTAACCCCCGGCGCAGATTGGCGGTGGCTTTTAGACCGTCGCGACAGCCCCTGGTACTCAACAATGCGGATCTTCAGGCAGAAACGAGATCAGGAGTTCGCCACGGTTCGCAGACAGCTTGTGTCTGCACTCACAGTCCGTCCGTCCGGCCTGCCCGATCCAGAGCAGAGTGTCAATGCGGCGACGGTGAGTCGGCCTAAATCGTTCGTTGGGTAACAATGCACCTGGACATGCATCGAAACGATGCGAAGGAACATAGCTCTAACCGCTGAGATGTCGACAAACTGTACCCTGATTACCGGTGGTGCTGGCTTTATCGGCGCCCATGTCGCAAATGAGTTGTTGAAGCATGGTTACCGCGTTCGGGCTCTGGACAGTTTGGTGCCACAGGTCCACGGTGATGAGCGCCAGCGGCCCGCATACCTCAACCCGGAGGTCGAGTTCATGGTCGGCGACGTCCGGGACCCTGCGATCCTCACGCGGGCACTGGAGGGCGTTGACAACGTGATTCATCTCGTCGCGCTCGTCGGTGTTGGGCAGAGCATGTACCAGATTGAGGAGTACACCAGTGTCAACAACGTAGGGACTGCTGCGTTGTTGCAGGCGCTCAGTACGCACCCTGTGCAGAGCCTCGTCGTGGCGTCGAGCATGAGTATTTACGGGGAAGGTCTTTACCGCGATGCGCAGGGCCAAACGCGCATTGCTTCGGAGCGCCGACTGGCCGACGTGCGGCTCGGCCTGTGGGAGATGCTGGACTGCGATGGCACCCCCCTCACGCCCATCCCCACGCCGGAAGACAAGCCACCGTGCCTCGCCTCGGTGTATGCGCTTTCGAAGTACGATCAGGAGCGCTTGTGTCTCCTTGTCGGGGCAGCCTACAAGATACCGGCCGTGGCGCTGCGCTTCTTCAATACATACGGTCCCTACCAGGCGCTTTCGAATCCTTACACTGGCGTGCTGAGTAACTTCGCTTCGCGCATCCTGAATGACAGGCCGCCGCTGATCTTCGAGGACGGTCAGCAGAAGCGCGATTTCGTGAGCGTTTATGATGTGGCACGCGCCTGTCGACTTGCGCTGGAAACACCTGCCGCGGCCGGGCGTGCATTCAACATCTCCAGCGGCCAGGCGATGACGGTCGCCGAGGTTGCGACACGGACGATCCGGGCTTTAGGACGCGACGACATGCACCCGGAGATCACCGGTAAGTATCGCGCGGGTGACATCCGCCACTGCTTCGCGGATATCTCGCTTGCGCGCGACGTGCTTGGCTGGACTCCGGAGATTTCACTTGAGAAAGGGATTGAGGACCTCGCGGGTTGGCTGGAGGGGCAAACCCCTGTGGATCGCGCTGTGGAAGCCCGCTCCGAACTGGCCGCACGCGGGCTGATGGTATGAAAAAAACGAACCCACCCCGCCGTATCGCACAGATCGGACTTGTGGAGTGGTTTCGACCGGGTGAGTATGAGCGCGTCGAAGCCGTTCTTGCCGACTTGAAGGCACTTGGGATTCGGGAACTCCGGACGCGTATTTCCTGGGCTGACTGGTATTCGTCGGAGGGCGACGGCTGGTACGCCTGGCTGCTGCCCCGCCTTGCCCAGGACGTCCGTATTCTGCCGTCCGTGATGTTCACCCCGCCTTCCCTCGGTATGGTGCCGAAGTTCTCGTCGCCACCGCTGGTGCCAAAGTCGTATGCGGATTTCATCGATGTGATGATTACCCGCTTCGGTAAGTTGTTCGAGTGGATTGAATTATGGAACCGTCCGGACAACCTGAATGAGTGGGATTCGCGGCTCGATCCGCAGTGGCGCGTCT
>JAOAPO010000131.1 GCA_025462945.1 Bryobacterales bacterium | reverse complement strand
TGTTGCCCCAGGCGATGGTGGGCGGCAGTTCACCCCAGTCATGAATCACTTCATAGGTATGCGCGCCGGTACCCACGACGGGATTTCTCGATCCCGACTTGTTGGCTGCATGCAGAATGAGCGGGGCTGCGAGGCCCGTCATGAACCCTCGTCGTGTGGCTTCCATAATGCCTTGCAGTGTATCATTTCGGGGAACCTATGAAGATACCCCGGGGATTGCTGATGACCGCCGTTTTGGCCGCGGCCGGTATCTGCGTCGCTCGCAGTTTCGATGTAATTTCGACGAACACCGGCGGTGTGGAAGTGGTGATGGTACCGATTCACGACGGCAGTCTGATGCTGCAGTTCAAAGGGCAGGCGATCTACATCGATTCGGATTCGATGGGCGATACCGCGGGGATGCCAAAGGCCGATTTCGTTTTCTTTACTGCCGGCGAGAAGGACGAGCCGGCCAGGTATGCCGCGATCAGGAAGGCATCCACGTTGGTGGTGAGCGCACCTTTGACTGAGAAGCGCGCCTTCGGGGAGATCAGTGTCGAGTCGGCGGGCAAGGGCCTCGTATTCACGATGGCCGGACGCCGCTTCTCTGTTTCCGGAAACGCGGCCCCGGTGAACACGGCTTCAGTCGATGTGGCGTTTGTGTGCCTGAGCGCGGCCTGTTCAAAGGATCCGGCGGCGACGGTGAAGACGGTCGCTGCGCGGATCGTATTTCCTTATCGCTATGGAAAGCGTGATCTGCGCGGCCTGCACAGTACGGCGCAGACGGAAGTCCGACTGCGCCGCTGGGACTAGACCTTTCGCAATTTGGTGACACGGCCGACTTCCACCCATTCGGTCACGAAGATGTTGCCGTCATGGTCAAAGCAGGCGCCGTGGGGGCAGACGAACTCGCCTGTGGGGAAGTTGTCCCGACTCTTCACGCGTAATTCCCGATAATTCACCGGGCCCTCGCCGAGTTGCGCGAGTACCTGATTGTCCTTGCCCAGTAGCGTGACACGCGCGGCGAGGTCGGGCACAACCATGAGCTCTTTATGGGTGTGGAAATGGCAGGGGAGATTGACGCCACCGGAGAAACCTTTGTGTTTGCCATCCAGCGTGAAGTGCTGCAGGCGGTTGTTGCGGCGGTCGGCGACGGTTAGGACGGGCTCGGGCCCTCGCTCATCCACGGTGATGCCGTGCGGTTGCAGAAGCTGTCCGGGATCGGAGCCTGGGCCGCCGAAGGTCCGGATGTATTTGCCGCTCTTGTCGTATTGGTTGACGTAGCTGGAGCCGTAGCCGTCGGCTACGTAAAAGTCGCCATTCGGTGCAATGGCGAGGTTGGTGGGACTATAGGCGATCTTCTTTTCGTAGGGGGAAGCTTCCTGCGGATAACCGACGCGAAATACTTCTTCGCCGTCGAGTGTGGCCTTGACGACGACGGCTCGGGTGATATCGCACAGGTAGAGGTACTCCGTGGAACCCTCTTTGCGGATGTGGAGGCCGTGTGCGCCGCCTTTGAAGTCTTTGCCCCAGGACTTGATGAACCTGCCTTTGGCGTCGAAAACGACCATGGAGTCCTGCGACTCGCTGGTGGCGTGAACGGTGTGATGGATATAGATGCGGCCCTGGGAGTCTTCGACAACGCCGTGCGTGTTGCCGTAGCGGAGTCCGGCGGGGAGTTCGCCCCAATCGTGGAAGACTTCGTAGGTGTGGGCACCGCCGCCCATGATTGGGCGCTTCGTGCCGGCTTTATCCTGCGCGCCGAGAATGGCTGGAAAGGCTACAGCGGCCTGAACGAACGCTCTGCGAGAAGGCATATAATTGTCGAGACGAACAAATTGTAGCGCTGTGAAGACTATGCGTGTTTATTCAATCGGTGCGGCGCTGCTGTTTGCGGCAACTGCTTCCGGACAGACTTATTCGGCTGAAGGGCTCGCGCTGTTTGAGTCTAAGGTAAAGCCCCTGCTCCGCGCAAACTGCGAAGCCTGCCACTCCGCAGCAAACAAGAGCGGCGGTCTGGCGCTGGATACGCGCGAGGCCGTTCTGACGGGCGGGAAGCGAGGTCCGGCGGTGAAGCTGGATGCGGCTCCGCAGGATAGCCTGCTGATCCAGGCGGTGGAGCAGATCGGTGATGTCAAAATGCCGATGGCTCGTCCGAAGCTGAAGCCGGAAGAAATAGCGGTGCTGCGGGACTGGATTTCGCAAAAGCTGCCCTGGGCCGAGAAGAAACAGACGCAACCGCGCAACTGGGATCACTGGTCTTTCCAGGTTCCGAAGCGCACAACGCCGCCTGCGGTGGTGGCGAAGTCGTGGGTGAAAAACCCGATCGATAACTTCGTGATGGCTCGGCTGGAGAAGGAAAAGGTTCAGCCGTCGCCTGAGACGGATAAGGCAACGCTGCTGCGAAGGGTTTCGCTGGATTTGACGGGTCTGCCACCATCGCCGCAAGAGATGCGCGAGTTTCTGGCGGATAAGTCGCCGAAAGCGTACGAGAACGTAGTGGATAAGCTGCTGGCGTCGCCTCATTTCGGAGAACGCTGGGGACGGCACTGGCTGGATGCGGCACGCTATGCGGATTCCGATGGCTACAGCATCGACGCGCCGCGCCCGATGTGGAAGTACCGCGACTGGGTGATCAATGCGTTCAACAGTGACATGCCGTTTTCGCAGTTCACGATCGAACAGATCGCGGGCGACCTGCTGCCGAATCCGACTACGGACCAGCTGATCGCGACCGGCTTTCATCGCAATACGCCTTCGAACTTCGAGGGTGGAATTGATTTCGAGCAGTACCGGAACGAGGCGGTTGCGGATCGGGTAGCGACGACCGGTTCGGTCTTTCTCGGCCTGACACTGGGCTGCGCCCGATGCCATGACCATAAGTACGATCCGATCGCGCAGAAGGAGTTCTACCAGCTGTTTGCGTATTACAACAGCACGGATGAGATCACGAAGCAGGCGGAACGCGACGACTTCTACCGGCCTTTCATCGATTTGCCGACCGCCAAAGAGACTGAGGCTGCAAAGGCCTACTGGGATAAGTCCACGAGCCTAAGCCGTGAGGTGATGGCGCGGATCGAAGAACTGCAGGCGCTGCCCGTCGATCCCAATACGCCGCCGCAGAAGGACCCTGAGTTGGTGAAGCGGCTGGCCGCGCTTCGCACGCATATGCGTCCGCTCGGTATCCCGAATTCTCCCGAATATCACTGGCCGCAGCCTTACGTTACGCGCGCTCTGGTTATGAAAGAGCTGCCGGAGCCTCGTGAATCATTCATCCAGCGCGGGGGAGATTTCCTGCAGCGTGGAGATCGGGTCTATCCGGAAGTTCCGGCCGTGCTGGCCGGCGGGAAGAAAGTTGGCGGGACCAGGCTGGACCTGGCAAAGTGGCTGGTGGACCCGTCGAACCCGATGACTGCGCGCGTGACGGTGAACCGCATGTGGCAGGAGTATTTCGGTAAAGGGATCGTCGAGACGCAGGATGATTTCGGGCTGATTGGTGCGCGTCCGACGCACCAGGAGTTGCTGGATTATCTCGCCGCGGAGTTCATGGCGAATGGCTGGAAGCAGAAGCCGATTCACAAGATGATCGTGATGTCGGCAACGTACCGCCAGTCGTCGAAGAAGCGTGAAGACCTGGACGAGGTGGATCCGTACAACAAGCTGCTGGCGCGGCAGTCACGGTTGCGTCTGGATGCGGAGATCATTCGCGACGCGGCTCTGGTTTCGAGCGGTCTGCTGACGCCGACTTTGGGTGGCGAACCGGTACATCCGCCGATCCCCGAGAATGCAATGAACGGGACCCAGATCAAGCGGGCTTGGGATACGGATTCGGGACCGGATCGGTACCGCCGGGGAGTCTACACGTTCTTCTTCCGGTCGCTGCCGGCACCGTCACTGTCGCTGTTCGATGCGCCGGACGGGACCTCATCGTGCACGCGCCGGATACGGTCGAACAGCCCGCTGCAGTCGCTGACGCTGCTGAACGATGAAGCGTTTTTGGAGTTCGCCGGAGCGCTGGCGAAGCGTGCCGTGAAAGAAGGTGGCGCAACCGATCAGGACCGCATGAATTATGCGTGGCAACTGGTGGTTGGACGGAAACCGCAAGCACCTGAATCGATTCGGCTGATGAAGTATTTGGCCGATCAGAAGCAGGTCTACACGGAAGATTCCAAGGCGGCTGAAGAACTGCTGAGCCGGCCGGGTATGATGGCGCCGCCCAATGCTTCGAAGGCTGCGATGGCGGAGCTCGCCGCGTGGACGGCGGTGGGCCGCGTGCTTTTCAACCTCGACGATTTCATGACAAGAGAGTAAGTAAGGACTGGCGATGACACTGGAAGAACAACTCGTTTTGGGTGACACGCGGCGGCACTTCTTCGAGCGCTGTGGCATTGGGCTGGGCCGAGTGGCGCTGGCATCTTTACTGGCGGGCGGGAAGCTGGGAGCGGCGACTGCGGACAAGCTGAATCCAATGGCACCGAAGCCGACGCACTTCCCTGCCA
>JAOAPO010000130.1 GCA_025462945.1 Bryobacterales bacterium | reverse complement strand
GTTGGTGGCTCTTGATTGGGGGAACCTGGTCGATGCCAACTGACTTCAGAAGCGCAAAGATCTAGTCGTATGCGAATGTCGTTGCTCCACCTTTTCGTAAGATCGCCATTAAACGCCCGCTGGCCGTGACGGCATGGGGATAACCCCTGATGAGGCGAGGATCTGGCGGATCTTGAAGCCGCCCGCCGAATTGCGCGCGCTAGTGTCCGCGCCCTAGTAGCGGACGATCTTCTCGGCAGCGGGCCAGTCATCGCCCGGTGCATTGATATTGCTGACAATGCTGGCGCTACGCTTGCCTCTGTGAGCATTTCGGTCATCGAGATCTGAGCAAAGGGCCGCAGACGGTATCTGCCTGCGCAGCCCTGCCGAAGTATTTGCCCCAGGGACGCGCGGGAAATGTGGATGAACGCGCCGTGGGAATTCGCGCAGACGCTCCAACGCCCGCCTCCACCCGGTTCATTCAAGGTTATTGCCACGGGTGGCAAAGAAGGCTGCCCATCTCAATGCCGACCACAGCCGGGGTGGTGCCTAGACCGCAACTGCCGTTAAGTGGACGCTGGCGCACCTTGAACATGGTTAGTCCGCTTCGTGCTGTTTGGTACGCTGGGATACTTGATTGCGCTAATATGCCTTGCAAAAATGGGGCATGGCTTACCGTCCGACAGTGCTTGAACGCGCCTTCATCATCGCCGCCAGCGGCCTTGTGAGTAACATCCATGAAATCCGACAAGCGTTAAAGACGGAGGGTTACTCAGCGGAAGCGCATCTAGCCGGCCCCGCCATCTCCAAGCAGCTTGGAAAGCTTATACGGGCCTCCAACTCAAGCACTGAAGCGCGGCGCGAGCGGCAACTGCCGGAAGCAGATGCTGGCGGACCCTGCTAGCTAGAATGCATTTTTGGGAATGCCGGTAAACGGAGCCTTGACACAAATTCCGCCGACTTCATTTAGGATGTAAGGAGAGCTGCTTCCAATCCATTCGCCCGGCTGTCCCACCGATATTTAAACGAACCATCGCCTCGTTTAACTTCGAGGATAGCGCCTGAACCAGGCACAGCCGACAAGCATGCTATTTTCAAAAAGCGCGGTCGCCAATAGTGTATTTCTATCAAAATGCACTATCAGCCGCCAAATAAGCGCGTCACCACAGCTGCTTCCAGCGGTAGTTTCGGCCGGTGCTACTAGTTACTGAGCGCTTCGAAGAGGCCGCTTAACCGGAAGCGGTCTTCCAGCATCGACTGCTCAATGTCCGATTTGGGCAAAAGCGGACATCGTGTGGGCCGGATCAGAATGGCTGCTTTTGACTCAAAGCGGACATTCCTCCTGTTGCTGAGCCGGCCACTCATAGCGGCGGCGATGGTACGTTCGTTCAGCGTCCGGACGGCTTCGCGGTGACCGTCTCGACAATTCGCCGGTTTGCGTCCATGTCGATGACCTCGGCTCGGTCGGCCTTATGCATGACAAGGCCCGAGCCAGCGGATTTCAAAGCGTCTGCTAAGTGCTTGGGACCCGGATCCTCGCCTACCAATGCTCGGTAGTACCTGATGCGGGTTGACGTTTTGCGCCCCGACTAATGGTCGTGACAATAAATCATGGGGGACCTCCGTCAACATGAGCGGCAGGCCGCCATGACGCGAAGATCGGCTGCTTTTCGTCCCAAATCGTACCCATGTTGCCAGTGGCTCATCGTCCTCTCTCTGGGGTAAGGCTGCGGTGCCGGGTGCCTGAGCAATCGAATGGGCCGCGCATCTGCGTCTCATAGGATGCGCGCTGATGGAGCGAACGTAGGCGAAGGGAACCGACGCCGTCTCGATCGCGTTTGAGCGTTAACTGGAGGGCTAAGCGTGCCAAACCTTGGGACGTGTGGGCGGAACCCGGCCCGCCGCGCTACCGTGCGAAAAAGTTGACTTAGTACGTCGCCGAAGTTGTGATGTTGCTTCCTGGAGGTTCAGAATGATGCAAAATCCGCCCGCCCCTCTAAGTCGAGCAGTGAGACTCGCAGGCTCTGAACTAACATGTTCATGCCACGCGTGTGCGTTCTTTGGCTCCAACGATGAGGAGCAGGCCGTGCTGGCTCCATTCGTGAGGGATGGGCTGGCAGCTAATGACCGGGTCGTACAGATCGTCAATAATGAGCACCGTGATGATCGGCTGCGCCAATTAAAGGGACAGGGAATCGACGTAGTACGCGCCACCTCAAGCGGGCAGTTCGAGATGCGGCCTTGGGAGGAGGCTTATCTCAAGGGCGGCAAGGGTTTCGACCAGGACGCAATGCTTCAGCTCATTCAAGAAGTTCTTAAAGAATGCCGGAAAAGCGGTTTCGAAATGACGCGTCTCTGGGCAAACATGGAATGGGCGCTCGAAGATGTTCCGGGCGTGGAAGAGATTGTGGAGTACGAGACGAGATTGAACCATGTGCTGCCGCAATACGATGATGTCGTAGTTTGCACCTATGATCTCAATAAGTTCAGCGCCTCGACCATCATGGACATACTACGGACTCACCCCCAGGTGATCGTAGGGGGCGTTCTCCAGCACAATCCTTTTTTTGTGCCGCCGGACCAATTCCTTGCCGAACTGCGCCAACGTAAAATATCCGCCTAGTATTGCATCTAGGGTAAATTATGGGCGGTCTGGACACTGATGAATCCAGTGAATTGCACGCACTACGTCGTGCTCTTGGCGACATGGCGGCGCTATCTTCTCTGCCTGCCTTCTGGGTGCATGCAGACGAAACTCGCATAGCCGAGAGCCTCGCTGATGCTCTGGTCAGGGTTCTCGATCTTGATGGGGTGCGGGTAATCTACGTGCGCGACGGCGATCAGCCCGCAGAGGTCACTCGACTCCGCCCCGACGGAAACATCAGTACAGCAGATTTTGAGAGTGCCGTGTTTCGAGGGCCTGGAGTGCCCCTAGACGATGGGCCGCCCGGTAACGGCATGCGGGGTTTTTCCTGTGCTATCGGCATAACCGGGACGCGTCGGCTTGAGGCCGTTTCGCGTCGGGGAACCTTCCCGACTCAAGCTGAACAGCTCGCTCTAACTATGGCAGCTAACCAAGCGGCTGTTTCCTGGCAGAGGTCTGCATCCGAAGATGCTCTTCGACAGATCGAAGAGGAATTGCGCGAGGAAGCACGCGCTTTGCAGATTATAAATAAAGTCGGGGCGGCCATCGCCGCAAAACTAGATGTGGCGGAAGTAGTGCAAATCGTTACGGATGCCGGGGTTGAACTTACGGGTGCAGGATTCGGCGCCTTCTTCTACAACGTCCTGAATGATGAAGGGGAAAGTTATACGCTGTATGCGCTGTCGGGAGTGCCAAGAGAGGCGTTCTCAAAATTTCCGATGCCACGCAATACTGCGATCTTTGCACCCACCTTTACCGGTAAAGGTATCGTTCGCTCGGACGATATCCTCAAAGACCCTCGCTATGGCCATAACGCCCCGCACAAAGGGATGCCTGAAGGACATTTGCCAGTCAGAAGTTATCTCGCGGTGCCGGTGCACTCTCGCTCGGGAGAGGTCCTTGGCGGGCTATTTTTTGGACATCCGCAACCTGGGGTTTTTGGCCCGCGGGCGGAAAAACTGATGACCGGTCTTGCCGGGCAGGCGAGCATTGCTATTGATAATGCTCGGCTCTTTGACGCCGCCCAGAAGGAAATAGCGCAGCGGAAGTCGGCGGAAGAAAGGCTGCAGCAGCTCAATACGACCTTAGAAGACCGCATTGCAGAAGAAGTAACCCAGCGGGGAAAAGCAGAGGAACGCTTCCGCCTGCTCATCCATAGCGTAACGGATTACGCGATATATATGTTGGACCCTGGCGGACGTGTTAGCAGCTGGAACCCAGGGGCGGAGCGGTTCAAGGGTTACGCGGCCAATGAGATCATAGGCCAACACTTCTCGCGCTTTTACACCGAAGAGGACCGGCAGGCGGGCATTCCTCTCATCGCCTTGGAGACCGCGGAGCGTGTAGGACGCTTCGAGGCGGAGGGGTGGCGGGTTCGCAAGGATGGGACTCGTTTCTGGGCCAGTGTGATCATCGACCCGATCCGCGAGGATGGCCGATTGGTCGGTTTCGCCAAGGTAACTCGCGATCTGACGGACAAGCGCGAAACTGAGGAGAGATTGCGCCAGTCACAAAAGATGGAGGCGGTGGGCCAGCTGACGGGGGGCCTCGCTCACGACTTTAACAACCTCCTCGCCGGCATTAGTGGCAGCATAGAGATGATGAAGGCCCGCCTTGCTCAAGGCCGCATTCAGGAACTGGATCGGTATTTCATGGCGGCGCAGGGCGCGCTCAAGCGAGCTGCCGCCCTCACTCACCGACTCTTGGCCTTCTCCAGGCGCCAAACACTTGACCCGCGCCCAACCAGCCCTAACCGGCTCATTATCGCGTTTGAAGAACTTGTCCGGCGAACCATGGGGCCGGGCATTGAGGTCGAGGTCGTGGGGGCGGGCGGCGTGTGGCCGATCTTGGTTGATCCCAACCAGCTTGAGAATGCCATTTTGAACCTCTGCATCAATGCACGCGATGCGATGCCCGACGGCGGCAAGCTGACGATCGAGACAGCGAACAAGTGGCTGGATGAGCGCGCAGCGCGCCAGCAGGACCTGCAGGCAGGTCAGTATGTTTCGATATGCGTGACGGACACAGGCACCGGTATGCCCCCGGATGTGGCCGCTAAGGCATTCGATCCTTTCTTCACGACAAAGCCCCTTGGCGAGGGCACGGGCTTGGGGCTATCCATGGTGTACGGCTTCGCTCGCCAGTCTGGTGGGCAGGTCAGAATTTACTCAGAGGTAGGCCAGGGGACCACGATGTGCCTCTATCTGCCTCGGCACAATGCGGAAGGCACTCCAGAAGAGGAGCCACTAATTTCGTCGCTTCCAGAATCTGCTGGCGAGGGGGAGGTGGTGCTTGTCATAGACGACGAGCCCATAATCCGCATGCTGATTGGGGAAGTGCTGGCGGACTCAGGTTATGCCGTGATCGAGGCCCCGGACGGGCCAGCGGGTCTCAAGGTGCTAGAGTCTAATGCGCGGATTGACTTACTAATTACCGACGTGGGGCTGCCGGGGGG